>JBAXFM010000204.1:0-9723 GCA_037139855.1 Bacteroidota bacterium | reverse complement strand
AATGCCAGTCTTATTAGCAATTTCTGCTACAATTTCTGCTTTTGTCATGTTTGATGGGTATTAATAGTTATATATTGTTGTTAATGAATGTCTTTTATAGCCTGAAAATGGGCTGCAAATATATGACTTTTTTGACACACAATAAAATATTATCAAATATCTTTGCCGCCCTATCCGATTCAGCTTTATGAAATTCGTTAAAAAACTTCTTTCCTGGTATTCCGATAATCAGCGGGACCTGCCATGGCGGCGCACGAAAGATCCCTATCTGATCTGGCTGTCGGAGATTATCATGCAGCAAACACGCGTTGAACAGGGAACCCCATATTATCAAAAGTTTGCTGATACCTATCCGACCATTCAAGACCTTGCAGCGGCTGATGAGCAGGAAGTATTGAAGCTTTGGCAGGGACTTGGTTATTATTCAAGGGCCAGGAATCTGCATGCAACGGCACAGACTGTCACAAAGGAGCATGGCGGTAAATTTCCGGACACCTATGCCGGCATCCTTAAGCTGAAAGGTATTGGCGATTATACAGCCGCAGCCATTGCTTCCATTTGTTTTAATTTGCCGTATCCGGTGATGGATGGTAATGTGCTTCGCTTTCTTTCCAGGGTTCATGGCATCGCTGAATCAATTGATCTGCCTTCCAGCAGGAAGAAAATCCTTCAGATTGCCACGGAGATGATAGATCATACCAGTCCTGGCGATTTTAACCAGGCAATGATGGAATTCGGCGCCTTGGTTTGCACACCGGCTAATCCTGGCTGTAAGACTTGTATTTTTAATAAGCAGTGTATTGCTTTTAAGATCGATAGGGTAGATGAAATTCCGCAACGAAACGTAAAAGCCAGTGTACGTGAGCGGTTCATGCATTATCTTGTTGTAACCGTCACCCATCAGGGAACCGAATTTATTTACCTGAACAAAAGGACCGGGCGCGACATTTGGAAAAACATGTATGATTTTCCATGCATGGAATTTTCAGTTGATGACTACAGGCAATGCCTTCAGACATCGGAATTCAACGGATTACTGAATTTCCAACAATTGGAATTCAGGCAGATTGCAGGTCCATATGTTCATTTGCTCACCCATCAGAAACTGATTGTCAGGTTTTACAGGTTTCATTCCGATAAAATGATCAAACTGCCATATACCTTGATTCCATTGACAGATATTCATCAATACCCTGTTCCGAAACTGATTGACCGGTATCTGTCGGAGAAAATTCAGTTACGGGAAGACAGGTAACAAAAAAAGGTTCTCGCAGATTTTCACAGATTAAAGCGCAGATTCACGCAAATAAAAAAAAGCAATATTTTTCTTTTAGAGGGAAGTTGCCTGACCCGTAAAAGTTTCTGTACCTAAGATTTAGATATAGTCAAAAGTACTTCAGCGAAAATCTGCGGTTAAATCTGCGAAAATCTGCGAGAAATATCATGAAAATCTGCGAGAACTTGTACCTTTGCACCGCAATTTATTGAACATTCAAATGGACGACGGACCTGCGCGAAGCATTCAGATCAATCCACCCCTCTGCTGTTAGGGTACCATCCTGATTTTATTCATGGTGAATCGCCCTTCTTTGCAGAGACTAAACAAAGGAGGAGGCGAATATGACATCTCAAATTACCTTCTATTTAAGCCAGATACTCGGGAAAAACTATATTTCCGATGACGGAACTGTACTTGGGAAAATCAAAGATTTTCTGATTGACCAGAGTTCACTGCCCGGCAAGGAGACAGAACCGGTGCGACCCCATGTGGTGGCCATCAAAGTAAAGAAGGGGAATGATTACAGGATCCTGGATTTCTCTTCCTTTGAAATAAAAAAATTCAAACGTAAACTTAAAATTACGTGCCTTGAAGTGCATGATATTTTTCCCGAATCTTTTCCCAACTGTTTGTGGCTGGCTGAAAACATTCTGGATAAGCAAATTGTTGACATCAACGGACGAAAACTGGTTCGGGTAAACGATATCCGCATGGTCATGATACCAGCCGGCACCTATGCCATAGCGGTGGATGTGGGGATGGAAGGTTTGCTCCGCAGGATTGGCATCGATAAGCCCATCCAAACCATGCTAGACCCTTTCAAGGCTGATATCCCAGGGAAATTCATCCTGTGGGATGACATAGCAGCGGTCGATTTTTCCAATACAAATATTAAACTGGCTAAATCGATTTCCCGGCTAAACACGTTGCACCCTTCCGATCTGGCCGATATTATTGAAGAGCTTGATAAGGCATCACGGACTTATATATTTGCCTCCCTTGATGAGGAGCAGGCGGCTGATGTACTTGAAGAGATGGAACCACATGCCCAGATTCATATTGTGGAGAGCCTGCCGGTTGAAAAGGTGGCCGATGTACTTGAGAAAATGCCAGCCGATGAAGTAGCCGATCTTCTTGATGCCCTTGCAGAGGACAAGGCAGAAATGTTGCTGGAGGAGATGGAAAAAGAATCTTCCGAGGAGGTCAGGGAATTGCTGGAATATCCAAACAAATATGTCGGATCACTCATGACCACTGATTATTACACTTTTCATGAAGGACTGACCGTGGCCGAAACTTTTAGTGAACTGCGTAAACAACAGCCCGAACCTGCGCATCTGTATACTATCATTGTAACGGATAAAAATGAACGGTTTCTTTCGTCCATATCATTGGGAGAACTTGTGGTTGCTGATCCTTCCAAACTGCTGAAGGAGATTATGAACAAACATGCCGTGAGCGTTTTCGATGACGACAAGGTGGATTCACTTGCAGAACTTGTTTCCAAATACAACTTACTCGCTGTTCCCGTGATAAATAAGAACAGGGAAATGGAAGGCATTGTTGTTGTTGAGGATATTGTTGAGGATTTGCTTAGCCGCAGGAAAACCAGATAAACAGGAAAGGATTCATTTGACTTCTTCAATCAGACGAAAATCAATCTGGCGCAATATCGCATTTTTTCTTGCCATTCTTGGCCCGGGGATCATTACGGGTAGTGTTGACAATGATGCCGGAGGGATTACCACCTATTCAGTGGCAGGTGCATTGTATGGATATCAGTTGCTGTGGACGCTCATTCCATCTTTCATTGTTCTCGTAATCGTTCAGGAGATGAATGCCCGGATGGGGATTGTGACCGGAAAAGGATTGGCAGATCTGATACGGGAGAATGCTGGCGTGAAAATCACATTTTTTATTTTTATAGGGTTACTGTTGGCTGATATTGGCAACACAACCACCGAATTTGCCGGGGTTGCCGGTAGCATGGAGGTATTTGGTGTGAACAAATACATCTCTGTTCCGATCGTAGGGTTTATGATATGGGTACTCGTGGTAAAAGGCAACTATAAATTTGCTGAACGCATTTTTTTGATCTTCAGCATTTCCCTGCTGATGTACGTTGTTTCTGCATTGATGGGAAAGCCCGACTGGGAAACCATCGGAACCTCGATCATCCGGCCTCAGATGGAGTTTAACCAGAAATCGCTCATGGTCATCATCGGCATCATCGGAACCACCATCGCCCCCTGGATGCAGTTTTACATGCAGTCGTCGGTCATCGAAAAAGGGCTCAAAATCAGGGATTATAAATATACCCTCATTGATATTGTTGTTGGTTGTACCGCTACCGTGGTGGTGGCATTTTTTATAATTGTAGCCTGCGCTTCCACGCTCCATGCGAAGGGAATCGTGATCCATGAGGCAAAAGATGCTGCCATGGCGCTTGAGCCGCTGGCCGGGGCCCTTTCATCGCATGTTTTTGCTTTTGGGTTGTTCATTGCTTCTGTTTTTTCGGCCACCATTCTTCCTTTGGCCACATCCTTTTATGTGTGTGAAGCGTTTGGTTTTGAAGCCGGCATTGATAAAAAATGGGAAGAGGCTCCTGAATTCTATATATTGTACACCGGAATCATCATCCTAGGGGTGATCATTATCCTTATTCCCAATGCCCCGTTGATTGCCATAACCCTCTGGACTCAGATCATCAATGGGATTCTGCTGCCTGTTGTGCTGGTATGCATGATTTTACTGGTCAACAATAAGAAAATCATGGGAAAATACACCAATCGCCCTATTCAGAACATTATTGGCTGGAGCACGGTTTTTATCCTCATCGGATTATCGCTGACACTACTGGTGCTGCCAATTTTTAAATAAGTCTCAGCTTATTTCCCATTAACCATTTGAAGAAGATCATCTCCGACTTCCATGCCTTTCTGTTGCATGTTTTGAATGACCTGACGTGACTTCCCGGGTTTTTTCTGCTGAAAATAGAGCAGGACCAGATTGTGATTTGCCTGGGGATTGTAGGGATCTAGGTCAATGACCTTTTCGAGGTATACCGCTGCACTGTCAAGACTGTTCTTTGAAAATGCGATCTGGGCGAGTAAAAAGTAAGCGTCGGGAATAGGGTTCGCGGTAATTTCCTTTTTGAGAAATATTTCTGCACTATCCGACTCTTTTTTATCAAACATGACCTTTCCAAGATAATAATTCAGATTTTTAAGATTCGGATCAATCTGATGTGCCTCCTTAAACAGTCGCTCACGTTCTGCCGGATCTTCCACTTTGGTTCCAAGTAAGGTTCTGGCATAGGCCGAATGAGGTGAGCCATTCACCGCATGTGTCCAGAAGGTTACCGGGTCGGTAAAGTAGCCCGTTCGGATAAAACATTGAATAGAAAAAATAATAACAATTGCGGGCACAATGGCCATTTTTATTTTTTGATTGAATGCTCCGCTGAAGGGAATTGCCTGACTAAGCATAATCAGAATTCCGACCACAGGAAGATACAAACGATGTTCAAAAACCTGATCATTTAATGATTTTGGGACAATCAGCACAGGGATCAGAAAGACAATAAACCAGAACAATCCGAGGTAAGTCAGCGGCTTGGTATAGCTTTTCGAATAGATAACCAGCGTAACGAGTACCAGAAAAGCCAAAATCCCCCAAATCATCGTGATATCTTCGGCCATTGGAAAAACGGTAAGGTTTACCGGAAAGAAAATTTTGCCAAGATATTGCAGAACAACCCCCATTCTTTCGAAACCAGTTTGTAACATTCCGGCAGGAGAAATCCACCCTTTTGAAAGAGTGGCAGTTGATCTTACCAGAAACCAAATGGCAATAGCAGCGATCCAGCTTATTGCCGGAAAAACCAGTTTCCGCCATCCTGAATGCAGGTAAAACACTGAAAATCCAAGGATGATTACCGGGATAATGATGGCAGTTTCTTTGGTGAAAAGTGCAGCCAGCAATAATACCGAATGCAGCAGCAGGATAACGGGAGTCGGTTTTTCAAGATATTTAAGGAAAAGGATAAAGGAAGAGAGAAAGAAGATCATCAGCAACATATCATTTCTGCCGGGGATCCATACGACAGCCTGGGTAAGAACAGGATGAACAGCAAAAAGCAGGGAAAGCAGAAATGAATCAACCGGAGGAATTTTTATTTTTCTAAGAAACAGAAATAGCAATGTTACTGATAAGATATGAAATAACAGGTTTGTAAAATGATAACCTGCCGGACTGGTGCCAAAAATGTGCGATTCAATGATAAAATCGACTAAGAAAAGGGGGCGGTAGTAGGCATCCTTTGTCGGATTAAACAAACCGCGTTGAAAAGAAACACCGATGTTTTTAGCATCCGAGTTATACTGGGCATTTTCAACGATAAAAATGGAATCATCCAGTTTTGTAAATTCCAGGAGGAGTGACCGGGAATACACCAGAAAGGTCAGGGATGCCAGGATTAAAACAGAGAATATTGTATTGGCAAACCTACCCTCAAAAGTGGCCGGGTGGTTTTTTTTCGTCGTTTTGTTGTTTTTCTTTGATGGGTTCATGGGCTAAAAGTATAAAAAATCAGGATTCAGGCACATCATTATTTATGAAATTTATCAGGAAATGGTTGTGGCCCTTGTGTTGACCCTTAAGATTCTGTTCAGGAATGTGCTATAAGGATGATCGGAGCTTCAAATTCCGGTTTTCCGTAATGAAGGTATGCGTATTTCCACCATTGACTGCCAGTGATATTTTGACTATATTTACACTAATTATTATTCGCAAATTTCGGATAAAAGTGCAGAAAAAAAAGTCAAAACCCCGGATTTAGTTTCCTGTCAAGGGAAGGGGAGATCAGGGTTTTGATAAAACTAATAATAGCTTGCCTGATGAAAACAAATCTACAGCTTGAAAAAACAATTATTATTCTGTTATTTTTCCTACTTCCGGCAGTAAAAATTGCGGGACAAGCAATTTCAAAGGTCTCGATGGTTGACACATCCAATTCTCCTTTCTGGATCCATATGATGCAGGATCCGAATGCCAACTTTCACTCCACCGTAAGCGCGTTTAACAAATACTGGAGAAACAAACCCGTTACCCGGGGAAACGGATGGGAAGTTTTCAAAAGATGGGAATATATCATGTGTGGCAGGGTGGCTTCTGATGGCACTCTGCCTGCTCCGGATGCAGTGTTTAATGCCTGGAATGATTATACACAAACCAATAATTCCGCTCAAGGCAGTTGGGTATCGCTGGGCCCTTCAACAGTTCCTTCTCCCGGCCCGGCCGGATATTTGGGATTAGGGAGATTGAACGTAATTGCCTTTCATCCAACTGACCAGAACAAAATATACGCCGGAGCTCCGTCCGGAGGTTTGTGGATAACGAATGACAATGGAATTTCATGGAATCCTGCAACTGATAATCTTCCAACTCTTGGGGTATCTGCCATTGTGGTAGACTTCTCAAATCCGAGTAACATTTTTTTGGGTACCGGTGACCGTGATCACGGAGATGCCCCCGGAATGGGCGTATTTAAAAGCGCCAACGGAGGAGTAACCTTTACGGCATCCAGGGTTGGGATGGGAAATGTAACTGTGAGCAAACTAATTCAGCATCCGGGTAGCGCATTGGTTTTTCTAGCGGCCACTACCAGTGGAATTTTCAGATCGGATGACGGAGGCGCCATATGGACGCTCATCAAGGACGGAAGTTTCAGGGATATATGCTTTAAACCTGGCAACCCTAATATTGTGTATGCTGCATCCCTGGGCAATTTTTTCCGATCCTCGGATAACGGACTTTCTTTTATCCAAATAACGGCCGGAATACCAATTATTGGCTATTCCACCGAAGAACGGGGGATTATTGGGGTAACTTCAGCCAATCCTAATTATGTTTATTTTTTACAATCCAATGGCAGTGGCGCCTTTGAAGGCATATACCGTTCTACCGATTCCGGCCTTACTTTTACGACAAGGTCTACAACCCCGAATATCCTCGATTGGTCATGTGATGGCAGCGGAACCAATGGTCAGGGTTGGTATGACCTCGGAATTGCCGTTGATCCGGCCAACGCCGAAACAGTATATGCCGGAGGTATCAATGTGTGGAAATCAACGAATGGTGGTACTTCCTGGTCCATTAATTCACATTGGAATGGAGACTGCGGCGTTCCTGCCGTTCATTCAGATTGTCATTTTCTTGGATTTTCACCAATTAACAGCAGGTTGTATTCAGGTAACGGTGGTGGCATTTATTACACCTCAAATGGAGGCTCCACCTGGACTGACTGTACCGCAGGGATGGTCATCGGGCAGATTTACAAAATAGGACAGAGTCAGACAGATTCTCTGAAAACGATTGTTGGTTTCGAGGATAACGGAACATCCTTTAATTCTTCAGCCGGTTGGGTTTCCGTTGTGGGCGGTGACGGGATGGAATGTGCCATAGATTTTCAGAATGCAGCGTATACCTATAATTCCCAAAACCCCGGTGCCATTTTCCGCAGATTTAACAATGCAAGTGAGCAACAGATTGCTGGTTATGGGATTTTTGGCATTGATGAAGCCGGATCATGGATTACACCTTTTGCACTGAGTGAAAACGATCCGGGAAAGATGTTTATCGGGTACAAAAATGTATGGAGGTGTAATGATGTAAAGGCAACTACACCGGCCTGGACAAAAATTTCTGCCGGCGATTCAGTGGATTGTACAGTTATTGAACAATCGCCAGCTAACCCGGATATTTTATATGTGGTTCGCTATGGCTCAATGAAAAGAACGGATAATGCAAATGCCACTACCCCAACCTGGACCGATTGCACATTGCCCGGAGGGATTGCTCCAACCGATCTTGAAGCACATCCGACTTCATCTTCAACTATTTATGCGACTTCCGGGTCCAAAGTATATAAATCTACTGATAGAGGAGCCTACTGGACGCTGTTACCAGGCACGCTCCCCCAAATCCCGGTGAATACGATAGTTTATGATAAAAACAGCAATGAAGGCTTGTATATAGGCACGCAAACCGGAGTGTTATATAAAAATTCTACCATGTCAAATTGGGTTGTATATAATACAAACTTACCTGTTGTTGATATCAGAGAACTTGAAATATATTATAGCAGTAATCCGGCTAAAAATAAAATTTTTGCAGGCACCTTTGGACGAGGCTTGTGGAAGTCGGATCTTTATACGGGCACCACGCAATTACCGGTTGCGAATTTTTCATTATCCCCGGTAGTACCATGTCAGGGGCAAAATGTACAATTGACAGATCTTTCAACAAACAATCCCACTTCCTGGGTTTGGTCATTTTCACCATCCAGTGTGACCTATATCAATTCGACCAACAGTAACTCCCAGAATCCACAGGTGCAATTTAATACAAATGCAACCTATTCGGTTCAACTTGTTTCCACCAATTCATTTGGTTCATCCCTGCCATTTACTTACCAGGTTTCTGTTGGCGGAACCAACGCCCCGTTTGCAGAATCATTTGAATCAATTATTATTCCTGATAACTGGGAAGTTGTAAACCCCGATGGCGCTATTACCTGGAAATTAACCAATGCCTATGGAAACGGAGTTAGTTCAAGTTCGGCTTTCATGGATTTTTACAATTATTACTCATCCAAACCCGGCCAGATTGATGAACTTATTTCCCAGCCAGTAAAACTTACCGGGACTGTTAGTCCATTGTTGGTTTTTAAGGTCTCCTATCGTCCTTATCCGGGGGCTGCTGATACCTTAAGAATATTTATTTCGACAGATTGTGGAAATACGTGGGGAGCAACACCGGTTTATAATAAAGCTGGGAGTGAGCTGGCAACCGGACCAGATCTGGATAGTCAATTTATTCCGTCAGTTCCGACCGATTGGCGTGAAGAGACCGCAAGTCTTGCTTCTTACATCGGTGGATCGGTCAAAGTTAAATTTCAGGCGATTAATGGTTATGGAAACGACCTGTACATCGATGATGTTTTTATTGGGGACCAAGTGCCTTTAATTACTGTGATAACTCCGAACGGAGGAGAAGTCTGGCAACAAGGAACGGTCCACAACATCAACTGGTCTGACAATATCAGCGAGAATGTGAAAATTGAATTGTACAAAGGTGGAGCTCTGAATTTGCAGATCGCTGCTTCAACTGCAAGTTCAGGCAGTTTCTCCTGGACGATTCCACCCAACCAAGTCTTTGGAAGTGATTACAAGGTGAAAATTACCAGTACCACAAACAGTGGACTTTATGGCTTCAGTGCATCAAATTTTTCCATTTCTTGTCCCACCTTTGTTGCTGGCTCTATTTCATCGAGCCAAACCATCTGTTACAATTCTGCCCCCACGCAGCTTTCTGCCACTTCCCCCATCGGAGGCAGCAGTCCATACAGTTACCAGTGGCAAAGTTCACCGGACAATGTGACT
>JBAXFM010000203.1:0-9776 GCA_037139855.1 Bacteroidota bacterium | reverse complement strand
GGTTGGTCATAACCGGCCAACCCTACTTTAAAGTTTTACCGGACAACAGTGAAATTTTATTTGAGTTTCATTATCGAATTCATATTCTGGTTCTTGAATATCCAATAAATCGGGTATTAGAATTTTACTTTCATCGATAGAATAACACAACTCGAATTTCTTCATAAGCCCAATTATATAACCATATTTTGAGACTGGATATGTTTTAACATTTAAAATCCGGCTCAAATTTGACAAATTTACTTCACCTCTTTCATTCGCAACTTTTTCTGAGTTTACTATGCTATATACAGCGGTTGTTATCCAATGAGGATTTATGACATTAGTTTCATTTAAATTAATGTCATTAAAATGCAGAATAACTCCAAGGTCATTTAAAAAATCAATTAATGTTTTTTGGCTTTCAACATTACCTAAATCATATTCATTACAAATCCTTTCATAATCATTATAAGTAATATAATCAGTTTCAAGTTCCTCCAAGTGTTTTTTAATATTAAACCATTCTTCAGGCCATTTTGTTGAAATATGATCTATTTTCGATATTTGGGATTTTAAGAGTTTTATAAAACTTGTAAAGTTATATTTTGTCTTACAGGATATTTTAATAAATCCAACAATATTTTTGAATTTTTCTTGCAAAAATTTCCTATTCACTTCGAAGGAAGGATTATCATCATATTTATTCAGTAATACTATGACAGGTGAGAAACCCCCAAATGTTTCAATGTGTTTCAACCAGTATTCAGGGTCTTCTTCCTTCCTTCCATCTAATACAAGAACATATAAACTACGTTTTGATAAAAAAAATTGATGTGTGCTATGCATAATTTCCTGCCCACCAAAATCCCAAAAGTTGATTTTAAAATTTTGCTTTTCTATTTGAAAATTATCTTTAAGTATCCGAATTCCATGAGTTTTGTTTTCACTTATGTCAAAATCGTCATTCAGTAACCTTTTTAACACAGAAGTTTTTCCAGATCCACCATCGCCCACTAAAATTACTTTAACTTCATTTAAAGATTTGACAATTCCTGACAATGATGAGAGGTATTCTTGTATTGCCTTAAGACCTTGATGAATAATCTCTGGGGGAATATTTTCGATAGGATTATGATTCAAACGAAGCTTTTTCAATTTTTTTAATTTAGAAATTGATCTTGGAATAGATTTTATGCCATTCCTATTGACGTATAATGCTTCTAAATTTTCAAGATCGCTAATGTTATCAGGAATTGAAGGTATGCCGGTACTGATTAATTGAAGATCAACTAGTTTCTTAAGGGTAATTATTTCTTTAGGGAATTCGCTCAATTGTTGTTGGTTGATTTTGAGAGAAATGATCTCGAACAAGTCATTTTGGCAGTAACCAATAGTATTTCCAGATTTATATTCAGACAATGACAACATAGGTATAGATAACTTGTATTTTTTCTCCAGATAACTAACTATAGTAGCTTCCATAACCATTTAATTTTAATTTATAGAATTTGGCATATTAAAGAATAATGAATTAAGTAATTATGCTTGGAATAGTAAAAATAAATTGTTGCTAAAAATCGCTATCCGCAGGAGTCCATATATTTCCGCCTTATCCACAGCAATTGAGGTCTCTGCATAATGTTGTAAATCAGGATGATAAATCTGTTTTGGTTCATTTTGGTCAAATTTTCTGAAAAACGTTCCTTCAGGGAATAAACTTACTTCTTCAAAAATATTCACAAGGTTTTTAACCTGAATAAATTCCGGTAGAATACATTTGCCTGTTGAAATCAATGTATCCTGAAATAATAATTCAGAACAAATATAAGTTGTTTTTAGGGAAAACCTACTCTTTAAAATGTTTTTTGTTGAAATCCTGAGCCGATTATCATTCGTTAACTCAAGTATTTCAAATTCTGGCAGATAAGATATCAATTTGAATCGACAGAAGGTGGACAGTTTGACCGGCACATCTGCTGTGACGATCTTTTCGTTGCGGGTAAGGAACCCTGTCTGGTCGCCAAATTTCCGGTGAAGTTTCTGCGTAATGATATTTTCTCTTGAGGTTGACATTTTTTAAAGTTTTGAAAGGTCAGCGGCAAATATACGCCGGTGGCAAAGTGAAAAACAGTGTAAAAGGGTGTATACACCCCTGCACAACCCAGTGATGGCGGTCACTTCAGCGTTTCTTAACGATACTTCTCCCTGCTTTCTCCCGAATTCGTCCCGAAACCTCCCTATCTGTAGCCCTGAAAGGGCGAAATTGATTACGCACTTTCAGGCAATAAATCATAAGGATCCTGCCTCAACAAAGGAATAATATTAAACCTTCGTAAGCATTAATGCTCCCGTTTTTGGTGTTATGGTTCTTTTTGGTTTACGAAAACTTTTCTTTGGAAAATATTATTCCATATTTGCCAGAATTCCCCGTGAACGCTCAGCACCCCCCCTCTCCCCCTTTCCCCTTGGAAATAGAGGGGGCCGGGGGTTGAGGCTGTTTAGCATGGTAACGACGGGTGGTACTATGGAGGAGACTGGTGATAGCATGGAGGTAGCATGGTAAAGCATGGACATCCCTTGGTAAAGCATGGAGAAATTAAGGCTGCTTCCTTGATCTTGATCAGTTAAAGCATTGATATACATGACTATTTCAACTCAGCCGATCCCGAACCGAGGAACAATTTTGCATTGATTTAAGCAATTTACAACAAATTATAAAAATTTAATAAAAATGAAATGATGTAATGTTCACAATTACAGCTTGATAACTGGGGGTGGTACCACCTTTTACCACTACCGCACGCTGTTTTGGCAAAGTATCTTTGTTGTCTGTTTATTCAACCAAAGTTAATCAGACCGTGTCGGAGGTCGCAGTTATCAACCATTAAAAACTAAAAATCATGTCAAATTCAACAGAAAATGTATAAACAATGACCTACGGCAGAAAGTTCGGAAACCTGTTGATTTACTGCACCCGCGACGTGATAAGCATTCTGGTAAAACTGCCGAAGAAGATCCTGAAAGAGGCCAACACATATGCGCCGGAAATTCAAAAGGGCAAGCTGGTCGGACATGGGTTCCCCAATTCGCCATTCAATATTCAATATTCGATATTCGATATTCATTGTTGTAAACTTCAAAAATCCCCTGTCATGGAACCAAAAAACACCCTCTCCGGCATCAATTTACCTCAAATCATCCGCATCGTCTGTTTCTTCGTCGGGTTTGTCACCATCTGGATCCACCTCGAAATCCGCATCGCCGAAATCAACGTCGGCCTCACCAACCTCAAATCCGAAATCCGAACCGGAACGAAGCGGAGCCAAATCCGAAATCCGAAATCCGAAATCCGAAATAAATGCATCCGGTTATTACGGCAGCCCTGGCGAAAAATCAGCATTGCTGCCTCCGAAAACCTCCACTTTCACCGGTTTTTTCCAAAATATATTACCCTTTCTCTATTGCTTCCTTATTACTTCCTTATTACTTCCCTATTGCTTCCTTATTGCTTCCCTATTACTTCCTTATTACTTCCCTATTGCTTCCCTATTGCTTCCCTATTACTTCCTTATTACTTCCCTATTGCTTCCTTATTGCTTCCCTATTACTTCCCTATTGCACATGCCAACCATAGTTGCCCATCTCCCCCCTTCTCCCTGGGGAGAAGGGGCTGGGGGTTGAGGCTCTTGAAGGGGCCGGGGGTTACAACTGTTGAAGTGTCCGGGGGTTGAGACTGCCTGAACTCCCTTGGGAAAAATCCGGAGATTGGGGCCATTTGCAAATGTGGGAAACTATTTAGTTCCCCAAAATTTTGCCTTTTAACTTTTGCCCTTTGACTTTTGACTTTTAACTTTCCTTTTCACGGAACCTGAAGCGAGATTCCCCGGAAATATTCGAGCAAAGATCCGGTGATGATAAAGGCGCCGATGATCATGAACAACAAACCTACAATCCTGTTCATCCATAGTTTCACCTGGGGATTGCCGGCAATTTTGATCTTGTTGGCCAAAACCACTTTCAGAATATCGGTCATCAGGATTACCGACAGACTGCCGGCAAAAAACAGGGCAACTGATTTTTGGTTTCCGCCATAGGTTGCATTGATGGCAAGCATAGAGGTTATCCAAAAAACCCAAAGGAACGGGTTGGCAAAGTTGAGTACGAACCCTTTAAAAAAATAGGGATACGAACCTTTTTTCTTCACCTTGATCTCATTGATCGCCTCAACCTGCTCGGTTAAGGAAACTTTTTTAAAAAAAGTATAAACTCCGTAAACCGTCATCACAATGCCGCCGATGATGCCAAGTACCAGGTGATATTTTGGATTGGTTACAATGGCGGAGGCGCCAAAATAGAAGCCTACCACGAGGGCCAGGTCGCTGACAAATATTCCGAGCGCGAGGAAAATTCCGACTTTAATCCCATGTTTAATGCTGGTTTGCAGCAATGCAAACAACGCAGGACCCACAGAAATGGCAACGGTAAGTCCGAGAATGATGCCTTCAAACAGGGGATGTAAGATCGAACTCAACGATTCCTTTGGTTTAAAAATGATTTAACGTGTGCCTCCCATTGTTCGCGCTGACCATTTTTCAGCACCCTGGGAAATTTGTGCGCTCCTCCCTCTTTGCCACGGGCGGTCATCCAGTCGTGAAACACCTGCAAAGGTAATACTTCTGCCGATACGTTCTTGATCGCTTCGATGCGTTCCACCCGATAATCGTCGTTGAGCACTTTGAGGTATTCATCAAGTTTGTTCGCGGCTGTTTCCGGGTCGAGCAAGTCATCGGTTCCGAGGTACCACTTATGAGCAAAAAGGTTTCCATAACGAATTCCAGTGATGGTAAATTCGCTGATCTTCACATTGAATTCATCCTGAAGCATCCGGATGGCCCGGTTGATGTTGTCCTGCGACACATGTTCGCCACACAGGCTGATAAACTGCTTGGTGCGCCCGGTGAGTACAATTTCACTCCTTTCCCTGGAAATAAATTTAATCGTATCGCCGATCAGGTATCGCCAGGCTCCGGCACAGGTCGACAGTACCAGGGCGTATTCCCTGCCTGGCTCCACCTGAGCAATGGTGAGTGTTTCGGGGTTTGGTTTCAGGTCGCCTTCGCTATCGAAGTTTGCGTCGTTGTATGGAATAAATTCATAGAAAATTCCATTATTGAGAATCATCTCCATGCTCTTCAGGTTTCCGGGTTGTTGATAAGCAATATAACCCTCGGAGGCAAGGTACGATTCGTTGTAAAGAATCGGATGCCTGAGCAGTTTCTCAAAACTCCGGATGTATGGCTCGAAAGAAACACCACTGTGTACATATGCTGCAAGGTTTGGCCAGATGTCATGAATGGTTTCCACACGGTAATACGTAATAATTTTTTCCATCATGATCTGAATCCAGGCAGGCACACCGACAATGATGCCGATATCCCAGTTTTTGGCATTCCGCACGATTTCGTTCAGTTTTGCGCTCCATTCATGTTCGCGGGAGATGATCCGGCCCGGTTTGTAGAAGTGCTGAAACCAGAAAGGAATGTTTTTGGCCGTAATCCCCGAAAGGTCTCCCTGGTAATAGGTTCCGTTGTACTGAAGATGCGTGCTGCCACCAATCATCAGGATGCCTTTCTCATAAAACTCGTCAGGAAAGTCATATTTGGTGGTGGTAATCAACTGTCGTACACTTGCCCGTTGAATGGCGCGCAACATATCGGGGGTAACCGGAATGTGTTTGGAAGATGCTTCGGAAGTACCCGAGGTTAATGCGAAATATTTTACCCGGCCAGGCCAGGCAACATAGGGCTCTCCGTTGAGACTTCGGTACCACCAGTTTTTAAACATGGCGTTGTAATCATGAACCGGAACGCGGGCCCTGAATAGATCCATGTAATCGGGCTGATCGGCCATGATTGCAAAATCGTAGTATTCACCAAAAGCGGTATCCCGGGCCCTGATCAATAGTTTTTTCAGCACCCGTGCCTGCTCCTTCACCGGATTTATACCCAAAATATCAATGGGAAACTGGCGCAGTTCGTATGCTTTACGGATGAGTGATCCAAGGATAGGCATCTGGCTGATTTAAAATCTGAAATTGAGAAGGTAAAGTTAGCAATTATTGTGTAATTTCGATTTTTATCCTGCCATGTGCCAGGAATAAACCAAAAATGAATTTTTTAATTTCAACTGTATGCCAAAATTATTTCACATTGTTGTTTGGGCTTTAGGAATATTTGCAGGATGTTCCATCCTCCTGGTGATGGGTTTACTGGTATTTTTAACCTTGACGGAATTCACTCCGGCAAACCATTCCGTTCCCGAAATCAAAGGAAATGGAAAAAACTTTGACCCTTTGCAGCGCGATTTCACCTTTCTAACCTGGAACATCGGCTATGCCGGATTGGGGAGTGATCAGGATTTTTTCTATGACGGGGGCAAATCCGTCATGCCTGATAAGGAACAATGCGCCCGGTATTTCGATGGTATTAAAAAACAGGTGAAAGCCAATGACAGCATCAACTTCCTCTTTCTCCAGGAAATTGATATATGTGCAAAAAGATCGTGGAAAACCGACGAAGTTGCCGGACTTGCTGCATTGTTGCCGTCATTTTCATCGGTTTACGCAACCAATTACGATTGTCGTTTTGTTCCGATGCCTGTGCAGAATCCCATGGGCAAGGTGGTTGCCGGTTTGGCCACCTATTCGCAATTCAGACCTCAAAAAGCCGAAGTACAATATTATGACGCATTTTTCCCCTGGCCCAAACGACTGGCATTTCTAAAACGGTGTTATGTCATGCTTCGCTTTGGATTGGCCAACGGCAAAGAATTGGTGATCGTCAACACACACAATTCTGCTTTTGATTCTACCGGGGCTCTGCGCAAAAGAGAGCTGGCCATCCTCGATTCAGCCTTGCAATCAGAATATCAACGGGGCAATTATGTAGTGGTAGGGGGCGACTGGAACAGCAATCCCCGCGGATTCAATATTGCTTCCATCGTTACAGGCGATCAGGTAACCAATATTGACCCCCCGATCGAACCAAACTTTTTACCTGGCTGGCAATTTGTTTTTGATCCGGCAAAGCCAAGCAACCGCTTCCTTGATATGTCTTATCAAAAAGGTGTAAACAAAACAACCATCGTCGATTTCTTTGTCGTATCGCCAAATATTGAAGTAACCCATGTGACAACCATCCCGATGGGATTTGCTTATTCTGACCATGAGCCGGTGAAGATGGCGGTAAGGTTGAAGGAGTGACGGGGATCAGGGATTAAAAATAAAAGGTTTCCTGTGTGTATGAGTTATCAAATATGTACTTATTTTTGTACTTTATTAATTACTTAACCTTCAGAGAATGAAAGCAGCCAATTTCACAGAGTTCAGAACAAAACTCAAACAGTATCTTGATGATGTTGAGAAGAACAACGAAACCCTGATCATAAAAAGAGGAGCCGGTCATGGAGCGGTGCTTATTTCATTAACAGAATTCAATTCAATTCTTGAAACGGTTCATTTGCTTAGTTCTAAAGCCAACGCTGACAGGCTATATGAATCTATCCAACAGATGAAAACCGGAAAAACTGTTCAAAAAGAATTAATTGAAGAAAAATGAGAATAACCTTTTCACAAAATTCCTGGGAGGATTATGTTTCCTGGCAGTCTGAAAACAAAAAAATCTTAAAAAAGATAAATGATCTTATAAAGGATATTCAACGGACACCCTGCGAAGGTTTGGGAAAACCAGAACCGCTCAAATATGATTTATCAGGATTTTGGTCCAGACGAATTGATGGGGAACACCGACTCGTTTATCAGGTGATCGGTATTGAAATATTAATTTACAGTTGCCGGTATCACTATGATAAATAAACAGCCAAAAGATCCTGAAAAAACCCAATGGAATGAAAATTCTGATTAAAGAAGAACCGGGACTGATCAAAACAAATGATTAATTATGAAAGTAAAGATAACAAAAGAAATTTCCTTGCTGGAACACATGCTTGAAGAGCTTCAATCGGCTTCGAAAACAACGGTGAAGAACAAGATCGTGCATGGCAATGTGCGTGTAAACGGCAAAATGGTTACCAACCCTGCCGCGATGCTGAAGGCCGGCGACGCGGTTGAATACGTGAAACAGGCAGTGAAGATCAATAAGGTTAAACCACCCTACCAGGTGCTTTTTGAGGATGACGCCATCCTCGTGGCCGTAAAGCCGGCCGGATTGCTTACCATTGGCGACCGGGGACTTGGAGGCACTTCTTTTTACCAGCAGATGGCGGCCTATGTCAAGGAAAATTCAAAAGGAAAAGAGCGCTTGTTTGTTGTTCACCGGCTCGACCGGGAGGTTTCGGGTATCCTGCTTTTTGCCAAAAGTGAAAAGTTGCAGGAGGAGATCAAAAACCATTGGATGGACACGAAAAAATTATATTACGCACTGGTGGAAGGTCAGCCAAAGGAAGACAAAGGCACCATCCGCAGCTGGCTGGTCGAAGGTCGCGACCAGCGGGTATATTCCGTCAAGGTTGAAGAAGGCGCCAAACTGGGGATCACCCATTACCGGGTGATGGATCGAACCCCCGATTATGCGTTGCTGGAGGTTGAACTGGAAACAGGCCGCAAAAACCAGATCCGGGTTCACCTTTCTGAAATGCAATGCCCGGTGGTGGGCGACCGTCGTTATGGCGCCGATGCGACCTACGAACGCCGGATAAGGCTGCATGCGTTCTATCTCTCCATCCGCCACCCGGTTACTGGCAAGCTCATCGACTTCAAAAGCAAGATGCCCAAAGGCTTCCTGGAGTTAAAACCAGCCGACGAAAAGTACAAGTAGAGACTGTATTAAAAGTCTGGTGGGGTTGCTCACGCCCTATCTGAACCCCCGCTGCCGCATCGCCTCAAAAATCACGATGGCTGCTGAAGCCGAAACATTCATAGAGTCAATCTTCCCCATCATCGGTATTTTAATGAGATCGTCGGCTCCATCGAGCCAGGCATGGCTCAGTCCGTTGGCTTCCGACCCCATGATGATGGCTGCCGGCTGGCCGAAGTTGGTATGATGATAAAGGTGGGTCGCTGTCAGCGCTGTTCCGAACATTTTGATCCCCGACAATCGCATCCATGCCATGGCATCTTCTGATGAAGTTGTAACCACCGGCATGGTAAAGATGCAGCCAATGCTCGAACGAATGGCGTTGGGATTGTAAATATCTGTTTGCGGATCACAGATGATCACCGCATCGAGGTTGGCAGCGTCTGCTGTGCGAAGAAGCGCTCCAAGATTTCCGGGTTTTTCGACTGTTTCCAGAACAAGCAGCAATGGCTGATTGCTTAACTTCAGGTCACTAAATGCGAGCCTTCGCGGTTCGGCCAACGCAATTAAGCCACCGGTATCCTTGCGGTATGCCATGCGGTTGAATATATCCGTTGACACTTCGGCCAGATCAACCTGGCTCCCGGGCAGTCCAAGCGACTGTAGGTCAGCGGTGGAAACCAATTCCGGGGTGTATAAAAGATCAGTGATGATGAATCCACCCGAAATGGCGAGTTTGATTTCCCTGAGTCCTTCGATGACGATCCGGTTTTGCTCCTTACGGGCACGTGGTTTTTCACCGAGCAACAGCACATTTTTGATCAGTGGATTCTGTGAACTTGTAATGACTTTTACCATGGACAATTATTACGATCAGTTTTTCACAATTTTCACCACCCGGAATTCCTGTGAACTTCGGATTTCTGCAAAATAGATCCCGCCGGCCCAGGTTTTCATGTCGAGCTTCATCAGGAATTGATT
>JBAXFM010000202.1:0-9823 GCA_037139855.1 Bacteroidota bacterium | reverse complement strand
ACCGGCAACCATGCCGGTGGATGACATGACCTGCGAAGCGCAGTGGAGTGCAATTACTTATCCGGTTACCTATAATGCCAATGGCGGTTCGGGTACTGTTCCGGTGGATGCCGGCAGCCCTTATGCAGCAGCGGCAACTGTAACCGTTAAAGGAAATATCGGGGTTCCGGCGTTAACCAAAGCCTGTTTCGCCTTTGGCGGATGGAATACCCAGGCCAATGGTTCCGGCATCACTTACCTGGCCGGGGCCACCTTCAGCATGCCTTCCAATGTAGTCACTTTATATGCCATCTGGACAGCAAACACGCCTGTTGTGACAGCATATCCCGTAAATATCACCTGCTTTGGTTATAACAACGGCGCCGTAAACATTACTGTTTCATCCGGGACACCTCTTTTTGCCTATTCATGGAGCAATTCTGCCACAACTCAAAATATCAGCGGACTTTCGGCAGGAGTTTACACCGTAACGGTTACCGATGCTACCGGGTGCACAAAGACAGCCACAGCCGCAGTGAGCGGACCCGGATCCCCGCTTACAGCCACGGCAGACCAGAGCAAACCGGTGAGCCTATCCGGAGGCAGCGACGGCGAAGCTACCGTGTCAGCAGGTGGCGGATGGTCTGGCTATCAATACCATTGGAATAACAACCAGACCGCAATCACAGCCACGGGTTTGACAGCAGGTATCTACACGGTAACGGTTACCGACCTGAACAGCTGTACCAGGACAACTACGGCTGCTGTGAAAATCATACCTCCGATCAAGACGGACCCGGATAATAATGTGACTTTTATCAATGTTCCGATCCCCGGGATTTTAAAAACAAATGATGACGTACCATCCGGTACGAAATATAGCACACCAATCCCGGTCTCAAACCCCTCTGGCAGCGCACCTGTAATTAATATATCGGATGATTTTGCTGGCACTTATATTTTTAGCAGCAATTTGCCTGGTGTATATGTTTATAATGTACCGGTATGTGCCCCAGGGTCTCCACCTCTGCCTTGTAAGGATGTGAGGTTGACCATAACAGTAACAGACCCATCCATAACTACCAATCCACCCATAGCGAATACAGATATTGCCTATACGCTGCAAAACATTCCGGTAACCGTAAATACCCTGGCCAATGATGCTGCCGGTAATGTGGGTGGGGCCATTGACCCGGCAAGCGTGACCATTGTTCCTGGCACAGCGCCAAACCCGGTTACCGAGGGAAGCTTATTAGTGAATCCTGCAACAGGTAAAGTGACCTTTACGCCGGTATCTGCATTCACCGGCATGGTAACCTACAATTATCAGGTTTGTGACAATTCATTGCCAACACATTTGTGCACCACTGCCATGCAGGAAATTACTGTATTACCCACATTCAGTGAGAACACCACCTTTGCGGCTGACGATTACCAATCAACGCCACAGGGACAAACGTTAACGGAATCTGCCGCAAATGGGGTATTGGCCAACGACAATGATCTTGAAGGAAACTCACAGGTTGTTACCACAACTGCACCCATAACCGTGGCAGGAAAAGGAACCGTAACAATAAATCCCGATGGCAGTTTTACATTTGTCCCTGCTCCATGTTACAACGGCCCTGTATCGTTCCCATATACCGTATGTGACGATGGAACGCCGGTAGCTTGCGCCAATGCAACTTTGTATATGCTGGTAACACCTTTCACGGCAACCATATCCAGCCATGCTGATGTACAGTGCTACGGTGGCAACAACGGTAGCGCCACCGTTACCGTATCGGGAGGTATACCTACTTATTCCTACTTATGGAATAACAGCCAGACGTTAAATGTCGCCTCCGGATTAACAGCAGGCGCCTATACGGTGACAATCACCGATGGCAATGGATGTAAAGCAACCACTACGACCACTATTACCCAACCTGCCCAATGGGGGCCTGTGATCTCGGGCGCTACGATTGTTCCTGCCGGGACCACTGTTGATTATTCGACACCCTATGTGGCGGGTCACTCTTATTCCTGGAGCGCCAACATCGGAAATGCCGAATTTTGCAGCCCGACAAAAAACTGCCTGCGGATACTATGGTTTAATCCCTGTGGACTGATGGGTCCAGGAGTTGTTTCGGTAACCGAAACGGATCCGGTCACCGGTTGTTCGGTCACTGCGACAGTTCATGTGACCTTCACAAATTAATTGTACCCCACCCCCAACCCCTCCCCAAAAAGGGAGGGGAGTTGTGATCTAATCAGCATAATACCATGATTAATAACTACATGGTATATTAGTACAGGCCTCCTCCTTCCTTTGATTTTACTATTCCATCGGTATCGAGAAAGTAAACGTACTCCCTGCTCCCGGGCTGGATTCCACCCAAATCTTACCGCCGTGCATTTCCACTATTTTCTTGCAATGAGCCAGGCCTATACCGGTTCCATCATACTCACTCCGGTTATGCAATCGCTGAAAGATGATAAAAATCTTTTCCCTGTGCTTTTTATCAATGCCGATACCATTGTCCTTAATTGAAAAATGCCACTCCTTTTCGAGTTTTTCGGCTGAAATATATATTTCCGAAACCTCCTCCTTTTTTTTGTACTTGATCGAATTTTCAAGCAGATTCTGGAACAACAGTCTCAGTTCTGTTTCACAACCGTTGATGGTGGGTAGTTCCTGAACCGTTATCCTTGCTTTACTTTTTTTAATAGAATCATCCAGATCAAAAAGGACAGCATCGACAATTTTATTACAATTTATTACGGACTGGATTCTCTCCTTCCCCAATAGTGAATAATCGAGTAAATCCCTGACCAACACGCTCATCCTGTGAGCTGACTTACTGATAAAATCAATGTATTTGTTGCCATCCTCGTCAAGTTTGCCTGCATAATTTTCCTTGATCAGGTGAGTGAACTGGATCAAAGAGCGCAACGGTTCCTGAAGATCATGGTTTGAAACATAAGAAAACTGTTCTAATTCACTCAGGTGAAAAGTGAGTTCCTTGTTTACAGTTTCAAGTTGTTGGGTTCTTTCGGCAATACGTTGTTCCAGCGTTTCATTCAGACTGCGGATTTTGTTTTCTGCCTCTTTGCGTTCGCTGATATTTTCGTGCATCAAAACAAATCGTTCCGGCTTGCCAAGTACATCCTTTAATGGAAAAATAATTGCCCGTATCCAAAGCGGGTTGTCAGGAAGATCAGGGGAAACATCATGGGGATTGTAATACAAGTCGGGGAGATGCACCACTTCGCCAGTTTTGGCATGTAAAATAATTTTCTCCAGTTCAGGACTTTTCCGCTGCAGGTCGGTAAAAATTGAAAAGCCGGGAGGAGGAAGCGAACCGAAGAGCCGCGTGAATGCGGGATTTACCCCAACAGTATATCCTTCTTTATCAATAATTTGAATCGACATCGGGTTTTTATCAACAATGTCATGGAACATTGCTTCTGCATGTTTGCGCTCGGTGATGTTCTCATGCATCAGGACGATCCGGTCGGGTATTCCATTTTCGCCATGCAACGTGAATCCTACCGCTTTTATCCATGCCATGACATCCGGAAATGAAGGGTCAACATCATGAACATTGAAATGAGAATCAGGGAAATATACTACTTTCCCCTGTTTAATCTGATCAAATAACTGTCCCAGTCCCTGTTTTAATAATTGTGCGTCTTTAAAAATAGAATAGTCAGCCGGGGTTCTAACACCAAAAAGCTTCGTGTGTGCCGAATTGGTCTGGATCGTGTATCCATCCATATTCAGAATCTGAATGGAGATTGGATTTTTTTCAATGATGTCCCTGAACAAGGCATCCGCCTGTTTCCGCTCGCTGATATCCCGCGCGGTGGCAATCAATACCTCTTTTCCAAAATAGCGGCCTTTGTTTACAATGACTTCCTTCGGAAATATTTCTCCGTTTCTACGAATTCCCCAGAACTCAAAAACGTCAGTAATCCCGGTTTGGAACACAGATTGCATCCGAGCCCCTATTTTCTCCAGATCATTTAACCCGGGAGCAGAAACATCAGCGGGGGTTTTGCCAACAAGCTCTTTTTTTTCAAAAAGATACATTTTCTCAGCCCCTCCGTTTACATCGATAAAAGTTCCTGCTTCATCGAGGATATAGATGGCCTCAGAAACGGTATTTATGATGTCGAGATAGCTTTGTTTTGTCAGCTCCAACGCCTCTTTGATTTTTTTCCTGGCTGCTTCGCCCTGCCTGCGTTCGGTAATATCAACCGCTGTTACGTAACACTGCTCTGTATTTCCGGAAATGTGGCCGGTTAGCAAGACAAACGCAGGGGTGTCACCATTCGATAGCAGTTCAATCTCGCAGGTTTCTTTGCCTTTGGCACGAAAAACCCGTTCGAGAAACAGGTGGAAAAGGGGTTTGGTCTCCTTTGAAGAATAAAAGTCGAACCTGCTGCCTGTTATTTGTGAACGTTCTCTGCCAAGCATTTGTGATCCGCAGAGGTTTAAATTCAGTATTTCACCTTCCCTGGAAAGGGTAAAATAGCCCGAAGGGGCCAGATCGTACAATTCAGTGTATGTTTCAGCAAGTTCCTGAAAGCTGGATTTTGAATTCATTGCTTTTCTATAAATATTTTGTGCCTAAAGGTACGCATTTTCATCTGCAAGGGATGCAGTGATTATAGCATTTCATTTTCACACTCTGTTATGTTGGCAGAGTTTACAACGCAAAAATATTCTACCTTCGTTGACAAATCTTAATATGCAGGTCGAGCCAATTCCGGAAATTCAGTTACCGCCGGAAGACCCTGCGGAGAACAACAATAAAACAAATAGATATGAGCAAATACAACGGTCAGATCAATACAGGATTTGCAGCAGGTTTATTTTGCCTGGGTTTATTCCTGGGATTTTGTTTCCGGGCTGCCGGGCAATCCGGCAATGATTATGTCAGCGTATCTTCGGGCGTTCAGTACCAATGGATCGGTACCTATGACACAAAAAAGCTGGATGAAGTGTTTAAGAAAGACCTGGAAGATTTTTTAGCCACCTCTTCCATGGGGTCAAAGGCATTCAACGACAGCTTTCCTCCGGCAAAATATCCTGTAAAGTTGTACCGGGTAAAATACAATTCTGTCATTCCTGAATTTGGAAACCGGCCCACGGTTGCTTCCGGGTTGATCGCTATTCCTGACAATGGATCTGATTCAATGCCCCTGCTGATGTACCAGCACGGAACAACCTTTTCAAAAACAGAGGCCCCGTCGTTCCCCGATAATTCCATGGAGACAAAAATCATGATTGCCCGCTTTGCATCACAGGGCTATGTGGTGAGTTGTGCCGATTACTTTGGCAAAGGATTGTCCGGCCTGCCCGACAGCTACCTGGTGCATCAAAGCACGCAGCAGGCTTGCGTTGATATGTTGTTTGCCACCCAAAGCATCCTGGCGGCCCAAAAAATTAAAACCGGTGCGTTTTTTATCAGCGGGTGGTCACAGGGAGGCTGGGCCACGCTGACCTACCTGCAAAAACTGGAATCGCTGGGAATTCCGGTTACTGCCGCTGCAACAGCCAGCGCTCCTGCCGATGGTCAGGTGATGTACGACCGGTGGTTTAACAATTATCAACCCATTGATGCCGTTTACCTTCCGGGCTGTATTACCTTGCAAATACAGGCACAGGAATATTATCTCCGGCAGGTTGGATTAACCGCCTCGGCTATCCGCCCGGAATACCTGCAGGCATCCATCGAATTTTACAACGGAAACATCGATTGGACAGCTTTCAGAAAGCAGACAAAGGACAAACTACAGGATTACCTGAAGCCTGAATTTTTGGCCAGCGGTAACGCCTGCGAAAGCCCATACTGGAAAGTTCTGGATCAAAGCCAGGCATACCGCTGGCGCAGTCACACTCCAATGTATAATTATTATGGCGGATCGGATGAGGTGGTCCCGGTTTTTATCGCCAAACTGCCGGAAACGTTTCAAAAAGTATTGGGCGGTGGCCCTACAACGGCTGTTTATGCCGGCGATAAAGCAGATCACCGGGCAACGTTCCTTTATTCTGTACTGCACGAGAAACTATGGTTTGATGGGTTTCTGAAAAAATAATTTTGTAAAGCACCGTTTCATTTTTTTTTATGAAGAAGATCATATTTTCGGGAGCCTTCTTCTTACTCTTGACAGAATTCTGCCTGGGGCAGCTTACCGGGATCAAAAACATTCCCGGTGATTATCCCACGGTTACCGCAGCCGTTGCCGACCTGAACCTACAGGGGGTCGGGGTCGGGGGGGTGACCTTTCATGTTGCCACCGGCACCACAGAACTCATTACTTCACCCATCACGATTACCGCCACAGGAACATCCATGAATCCGATCCTCTTCCAGCGGTGGGGCGCAGGGACCGACCCGTTGATCAAACGGACGGATGCCGGAATACTCGCAACCAGTGTGCATGGCGGGGCCGGCGATGCCGTGATCCGCATAGAGGGCACCGATTACATCACTTTCAACGGAATTGATGTTTCGGCCACCAACCAGGGAATCGAATATGGCTATCTCACACACAAGCCCAGCGGAACGGATGGCTGCCAGCATGTGACCATTCAGAATTCCGCCATCACCCTTACCAAAGGCACCAGTGCCTATGTGGCCGGGATCTATATCGGGAACGGAACGGTTTCCACCTCCTCCGCCACCGGGGTGACCGTGACCGCAGCCAGCGGGATCAATTCCAATATCACGATCACCGGGAATACCATCCAGAATGTGTTTAAGGGAATCATCATGCAGGGTTCGCCGGATCCGGGTTTTTATGACAGCGATTACACGATCGGACAGGCCGGCGAGGGAAATACCATCCAGAATTTTGGCGGCACGGTCATCAATGCTGAAACCTATGGGATTTACATGTTGTATGTTAATAATCCTACGGTGGCCTATAACGTGGTTGACAATGCGGGTGGCGGAGGTACCGGACAGGTGTATGGTATCTGGGCGATCTGGTTTAAAACCGTTAGCGGCAACGTCATCTGCAACAACAACAGCATCACGGTTTCAGTCAATTTTGCGGCATTTGTCTTTGCCTGGGCACGGTACATTGCCGTGAACTCAGAAGTCACTTCCATTACCTGCCAGGGGAATGTATTTGCAGCGGGTACCATGTCGTCCCGGGGCAATGTGTATTTGATGTATTTTATGGAAAATACAGCGAACATCATCGTTTCAGGGAACACGATCAGCGGAACCATCAACAAAACCTCCGCCGACGGGGATTTTTATTGTTATATACATGAAGCCACCATCCCGGCTCATGAAGAGATCTACAACAATAATTTCAGCAACATCACCCTCACCGGAATCTCTGCTTTTTACGGAATTCATTCTAATTGTTCTACGAATCCCGGTGTGCAGCATGTCGTAAACGCTTATCAGAACACGATTTCCAACATCCTGGGCCCCAGTACCGGCGATAAATGCGGGATTTATATTTTCGGGATCACCAACTCATCGGTTTATGGGAACAGCATTCATGCCATTACAGGCCGGGGATACGTTTATGGCATGTATGTGGGCGCCGGGCAGGGCAACAGGTCCCATATCCACCACAATGAAGTTTATAACCTGACTTCCGACAGCTGGACAGAGCAGGTGGTCGGAATTTATGTTCCCACCGGTCAGTTGTACTTTATTTACAACAACTTCATTTCAGATCTCAAAAACATTGCAGCCCAGGATATCAATGCCATTGTCGGGCTTTTCCTGGGAGGGGGAGATACCCTGCATGTTTATTATAATACCATCTATCTCAATGCTACGAGTTCTTCCACGACCACCTTCGGCACCTCGGGAATTTTCAGGGGTACCAGTTCTCCCTCCTTTGTTGATCTGCGCAACAATGTTGTTGTCAACACCTCCACACCCGGTCCGACCGGCGGGTTAACGGTGGCGCAAAGATCTGCGGGTCCCATCAACCCAGGCGCTTTTGCACTTTCGTCAAACAACAATGATTATTTTGCAGGATCCCCCGGACCCACGCATTTTCTGTTTTATGATCAAAATGCCAGTGTTGGTTATCAGCTCATTGATGATTACAAAACGGCGATGGCTCCCCGGGAAACGGCCTGCATCAGCGCATTGCCTCCGTTTCTCAATATTTCAACCACGCCGTACGACCTGCACATGAATACCATAGCACCAACTGGCACGGAGAGCGGAGGCGTCATGGTGGTATTGCCTGAGCCGGTGACCAATGATTTCGATTTGGATCTCCGGTGGGGAGAAACCGGATACACGGGCAGTGGCACAGCCCCCGATATCGGCGCGGATGAATTTAATGGAACGGGTAATCCCTGCACCATGCCTGTTCCCGGAAACACCCTGGCCACCAGTGCCAATATCTGCCAGGGACAAACGATAACCCTGTCGATTCAAAACTCGTTTTCGGGTTCCGGTTATACTTTTCAATGGAAGAGCTCGACGGATAATGTCGTGTACACCAATATCACGGGAGCCACCGTCTCTACATACACCTTCCAGCCAGGATCAACCGGTTACTATAAGTGCCAGGTATCCTGCAATCCGAACGCGGCTGCTTCGAATCCCATTGCCATCGTTGTAAATCCGTTGCTCCCGGTGAGTGTTGCGATAACGGCCACGCAAAACCCTGTTTGCCAGGGAACCCAGGTGACCCTTACGGCCAATGTCATCCACCCGGGGGCTTTGCCTGTTTATCAATGGACGGTGAACGGATTGGTGGTGGGTGCAAATCAGCCAACCTATACCTATACTCCTGCAAATAATGACCTGGCCTTTTGTACCGTTACCTCCTCGGAACAATGTACCACCGGAAACCCTGTTGTAAGCAATCCGCTCCTGTTAACTGTGAACCCCAATGTGACGGTTACCTTGTCGATCGCAGCATCCGCCAACACGGTTTGTGCCGGTGCGACGGTTACATTTACGGCCACATCATTGCATGGAGGAACAACCCCAATCTATCAGTGGAAAGTGAATGGCATCATTGCGGGAACAAACAACGCTATTTATTCCTACATGCCAGCCAACGGCGATATCATCACCTGTATCCTGACATCCTCGGAAGTCTGCACCTCAATCAACCCGGTAACCAGCAACCCGGTTGTCATGGTGGTCAGTCAAAATCTGACGGTAAGCATTGCCATTGCTGCATCTCCGAATCCTTTCTGCACCGGAGCTTCCGTAACATTCACCGGAACCCCCTTCAACGGTGGCACGTCGCCATCGTACCAATGGAAGGTCAATGGCGCAAATACCGGCGCAAATGCTTCGATCCTGTCTTATAACCCGGCCGGCAATGACAGTGTTCAATGCCTGCTGACATCCAATCTTGTTTGTGTTTCAGGCAACCCGGCCACGTCAAACAAGATCATCGCCCGGGGCATCAATCCCCCGGTTGTTGGGTTCACGGCTTGTTTTGACACAATTACATCTGTCATCGCCAAACCATTTAAACTGAAGGGAGGAATTCCGTTGGGCGGAACCTATTCAGGGATAGGGGTGAATTCAGCCACCGGTGTATTTACCCCGGCAACATCGGGTCCGGGAACAAAGGCCATCACCTATTCCTACTCCAATATAGCCCTGTGCAGTGCCAGCAAGACCCGGAATATCATGGTTCAGCCAACCGCAGCTTTTACCTGTGGAAATAACCTCACCGACATCCGGGACAACAAGGTTTATCCAACCGTATTGATTGGTTCACAATGCTGGCTGGGGGAGAATTTGGATTTCGGATTTGAGATTTCGGATTTAACTCCCTAGACTGATAATTGCGTGGCAGAAAAGTATACCGATCATTCGTCATTCGTCACTCGCCATTCGTCATT
>JBAXFM010000201.1:0-9841 GCA_037139855.1 Bacteroidota bacterium | reverse complement strand
AACTGGCATCCTATGCATTTCCGTCTCCGATTGTTCCGGCTAACTGGATTAATGGCGGAGCGAATTTGATGTTTAAGGTTACTGGAACTCTTACATACGATAATGTTACCAATACTCCGCTTGCTGGATTTACCGTGAATCTTAAAACCAATCCGGGTGATTTTCTCGCAGGTACAGCAATTACAGATATTAACGGTAATTATGAAATTTGGGCTGGTAATGGGAATTACACACTTGAAGGGGTTGCCCCATTATCTGCCACATGGTTTGCATCAGACGGCAGTGCTCAGTTAATCTTTTATTTAGCAGGAGGCGACGACTATATCCCAAATCCTTCAGCTTTGAAATATCAGGCGGCAGATGTAAATATGGATGGGTGGATTCTTGAAGATGACGCACAAGATGTGTTTTATTATGCAGGTGGTGATAAAATTGGAGATTACACAGCACCTGACTGGATGTTCGAGGTGCCATCTTTCACACTAAATTGTGCCAATGTCCCTGGCCAAAACTTCAAAGGGATTTGTTCCGGAGATGTTTCTGGCGAAGGTCCAATATTTTAAGGTAAATTTTTCTTAGTAAAAAATCAAATAAAACTAAATTATATGAAAGACAAAATCAAATTTTTGGTTGGTGCAATAACAATTTTACTCTTTGCTGTTGCATTTACGTCAACAACCGCACAACCGGTTGTGACGATGGTTTACACTCCAGCTAACCATATACCAGGTGATGTAATAAGCGTCCCTATCAAAGTTACGGGGACTATTCAAAGTTATACTTTCCTTCTTAAATATGACAGAACGGTACTTACTGCCACAAGTGCTTCCTTTGATCCGATTATGACTCCAGGGGCTACAAATTTTTTACCTAATTTTAAATATGTAGTTGGGGATACTGTGTTAAAATTAACATTTTTATGGCAAGGGGCTAATAACGTTGGCATTACGTTGTCAAACGAGACTGTTGTTACTGTAAACTTTACCTATTTGGAAAACAACGCAGGAACAACTAATCTAAATTTTTACAAAGTGAATACCAATGCAGCTGGCACTCGCCTCCAAATCCCACCTTTAGCATGGATTTTAACAGGTACGTATAATCCTTCAGGGGGCTATTCAGTATCAGGCTTGCAAAATATCACTTCTGTAACAGCAGGAGGAGATTGGGCTACTGCTGCCACATGGAATCTTGGACATATTCCTGACGCCACCAATTACCGGGTAATTGTAAACAGCACTGCGAGTCCTGTTACAATTTCTGCGAATACCACCTGGCCATATCATCTGCAAATCAACGCGGGCGGAAAACTCACCCTGAATCCAGGCAAAAGTTTGGGGATTTCAGGAAACATGAATATTAAGAGCAGTGCCACCGGAACTGGTTCATTTGTTGATTTCGGCACCACGACTGTGGGCGGAACAACCACTGTTGAACGTTATACAACGGGCAATTGGAACGGTACATGGCCATCACTATCCAGTACAATCTGGCACTATATTGCATCACCCGTATCTGGAGGCACCATCAACTCCTATCTGGGTTCGCTACTGAATCATTGGGACGAGCCAACTTCTTTATGGGTAGCAGAAACATTGCCTGTTACAAATCCTTTAATTGTTAACAAGGGTTATTCAACAGCCACCACCACGAACAAGGTGATTACCTTTACCGGGGAAATCTTAAACACCGGAGATCAAACTATAGGCGGCTTAACAAGAACAGGTACCGGAGGGTTTTCCGGGGCGAACCTTGTAGGAAACTGCTATCCATCAGACTTTACGTGGAATGACGCTTATGTTACCAGGACCAATGTAGACGCTGCCGCTTACTTCTGGAATGGAACAACCTATGTCTCTTACCTGTCAACTGATGCCAGTTTCTTTAAGATTCCTGCCGAGCAGGGATACTTTGTTTTCGTGAGCAGTGGCTTTACCTCAGGCTCCATGTATCTTAGTAATGGTGGCCGAGATAATGCTTCCTCTGCTTATCTGAAAACCAGCGCTACTAATCAGTTATCCCTTAAAGTAAACGGGAACAGTATGGAAGATGAAACATCCATTCGGTTTAACTCATCTGCAACTGAAGGATTCGATGGTGAGTATGATGCATTAAAATTATGGGGGGTCATAGAATGCCCACAGGTTTATTCCATAACTCCGGAAACAAACCTTTCAATTAATTCTTTAACTAGTGTGACTTCACAAACGGTGATCCCAGTCGGATTCAGGGCGGGCGTTGCGGATACTTATACAATTACTGCTTCCGGTCTGGAAACATTTACACCCGGCACACAGATTTTCCTTGAAGATCTTGTAACCAGCCAGGTACAGAATCTGAACACGAACCCGGTTTACTCGTTCAGCGCTGTTGCCGGTAACCCCTCACAACGTTTTAATCTGCATTTTTCACCGGTTGGTATAGCCGAAGGTAAAACAAGTGACATTAAAATCTATGCTGCAAGTCATGTTGTGTATGTGAACATTCAAACCGAAATGAGCGGAACAATCACCATTTACGACCTGCTTGGCAAGGAAATCACCCATCAGCCCATTCAGTCGAACGGATTGAACAAGGTTAACCTCAATGTACAAACCGGCTACTACCTGGTGAGGGTTCTCGGAGATAATGCCACCGTAACGGGAAAAGTATTTATCCAATAATATTTTAAATCAATCGCATATACTAAATATAAAATATTCATTATGAAAACATTAAAATTAATATTGGTACTTTTCGCCTTCATGGTGCTGCCTATGCTCAGCTTTTCAGACACACCCCCTCCCCCTCCTCCTGGTGGCTCAGGCGGCCCCGGTGGCGGAGGCACGCCTGTTGGTGCGCCCATCGACGGCGGCATGGGCATTTTACTTGCCCTGGGGCTGGCTTATGGTGGGAAGAAGTTATACAGCATGCGTAAGGAAAAAGCTGAACCGGAAACGGAAGAATAGCCTGTGAGGTTGCACGCTTTCATTTTTGTTAAGAAATAATGTAATTGAACTGGTTCCCTTGCTTCGGATGAGTTAACACTCATTCGTGCAATGGAACCAGTTTTTTAATCTTTTTAATACTAAATATAATGAAATTATTCGTTTTTCTATTATGCCTTGGTTTAATCTCTACGATGGGATATTCGCAAACGCTGAAAAGTTCCCAGATCCCTTATATGGTCAAGGGGAAATTCATGTTCACCTTTCCTCAGACCCAGGATTCTGTGCAATTCCCCGTCAAATGGGAACGTGACGGCGTCAACTATAAAGCCAGTTTCCAGTTGTATGATGCCAACGCTTATGTAATCCTAGACAGCCTGGGGAAAACAAAAAAAGTTGTTCGTCGCATTTCCACCGACAATCTGCCTCCAAAAGCAATGGAAGGCATCAGCCAGAAATACGGAACCGTTGCACCAAAGTATGTTGTGAAGGTGATCGATGAGAATGGCAAAGAATCGTACCAGGTAACCATGGAAATTACGGAATTCTTTACCGCTGACGGTGTAACAACCACCGGAAAAAAAGAGGCCATCGACTCCAGAATGACTACTTCCAAAAAGAAATAAATCCGATGTGCGCCTCCCCCCGCGGCACTTGGAATTAATGACCTCACCCCGGCCATTATGCATCAATGACCTCTCCCCGGCCCTTATGCATCAATGACCTATCCCCGGGCCTTATGCATCAATGACCTCTCCCCGGCTCTTATGCATCAATGACCTCTCCCCGGCCCTCCCCTTGAAGGGGTGGGAGAAAGTTTGTCGGGAAGTTCGACCAATTTCGTTGGAAAAAGTATGAAAATCAAAATTTCACTACGACAACCCTTCATGATTGTCTGGCAGAGGGTCTCCCTCCCCTTCAAGGGGAGGGTCGGGGAAGGGTCCTTTGCAAACAGACTAAGGATCAATGGAAAACTGTTCATCGGGGAGTGAACAGAGATGAACGAACAGCGGTGAGTGAAAAAAGAACAGTGAACAGTGAAAAGTTCGCGTTTTCCCGGATCAGGTGTTGATAGCTGGTGGGGGCCAGTAAGGTATTCCGGCCCCATCGGGGTCGTATGATCGTTTGATTCAAACTGGTCAACAATTGTTTTTAACGTTGCATTTTACGGGTTATGGTTTCACAGGGTCGATTTGCAGCAAAAATACGACCCCATCCGGGGCCGATAAACCGTGGCGTTATCGCTTGTTTCTACCGATATCGCGCTCCGCCGTAGCGCTCCGATACAATGTTATTGTGCAAATTTGTGAAACAAAGGTCCGGCTGTTAAAGGTTTAAAAGGACATTGAGTTCATCTTTAAGCTTCGGAAGGTCATTACAGATAATTTGCCAAACTATGCTCAGGGTTCGAAATTGCGAATTTTTGCAATCTCAAATAGTCGAAGTATAGAACACGTTTGGCGTTATATACTCCTGAGAAAAGTTTGTCTTTATCTAATCCCATCAGACCATATCTGTTAATTTACTTAAAACAAAATCCTTGATGTTTACAGCATCGTTTATGGCATTTTGCATGTGGTAATGTTCAATTTCAAGAACGTTTGGATATCTTACCTCAGAAACATAAATTGTAAGATCGCTGCAATGTCCGATGATTTTTTCGAAATCGGAATCCCAAGTGGCACATGTTTCACAGAGCACAACCAAATCATGGATTTTCTGCAATTTCCCATTATTCAATGCTATATAACCTTTAAGCATTTTTTCGGCACATTGCTGGCAATGGTAGCAAATAATTTCAAATTTTGGTTTTACCTGGGCCGATAAGATTTTAGCCGCTTCAAAATCATTCTCAGCATATTCAATCCATTTGTGCCACTCATTATTGTTATCCATATAGTTTTTGCCCCTCTGTTGCAATTAAATATTCGAATGTCGATAAATTGTCCTTTCTATTGTTAAAATCATTTATGTCGCATACTAAAATGTCGACTGGCATAAATACTTTTTTCAGAAGTAACCGCCTGGCTTTTTGTGTAATTTCAATCTTTTTTTTACCGCTCAGATCTGCTACCACAAATATGTCAATGTCGCTATCGTTGGTTGCGTTATTTTGAGCATAGGAACCAAAAAGATATACCTGCCTTGCATCAATACCAGAAACCAGTATCATTGAAATCTGATTTGCTATTTTTTTGATTTCTTTGTTCATTATCGTGCCGATTTCAGATTTATTACTCTTCTGGCAGATAGCTTCCATTTTGCATTTTCGCTGTTCCACAGGTCCTCCTGTTCAATTTTCTCGGGGAGGGAATCCATCGGTTTCCAGAAACCCATATGCACTGTGAAACTCTGTCAGGTTAATAAACAATTATGCCATTTTTTCTATGCCTTGAATGCTTTTCGTTCAACGAAATTACAATTATTTTTTTAAACAGGGGTCGTTAACATTTTTTAAACAGAACCCGGAAGGGTGAAAAAGCGAAAGGCGAAAAGCGAAAATTATCGCACTCCGGCGGAGCGCTCAGATACAATGTTATTGTGCAAATTTGTGAAACAAAGGTCCGGCTGTTAAAGGTTTAAAAGGACATTGAGTTCATCTTTAAGCTTCGGAAGGTCATTACAGATAATTTGCCAAACTATGTCAACGTTAATCCCGAAGTAATGATGAGCGATGATGTTGCGCAGACTGTATAATAGTCTTTATTAAGCATAAATCGACTCCTTTAACACAAGAGGTTTAAAAATTGGTCTGATCCGGTTTTTTGAGCAAATATCAACTTCTCTTTTTAACTGTGTCTTAAGATAATTTTTTAACTCAAGTTCAATATCATACAGGTTTGGCGTACCCGGTTCAAAGACAACCAGGATGTCAATGTCACTTTCGTTTGTTTGTTCATTGCGTGCGTAGGAACCAAATTATTTTATCAAATCGAGTCTTAGTCTTAGTCTGAATTATTCATAAAAAATCTCTCTGTGGCTCTGTGCAGTTTTTCTAGGGTTCTCAGTGAAAGAAAATTACGCAGAGGTCCACTGAGAAGACAAGGAACCATAGGGTTCGGGGAAGGGGCCTTTACAAACAGACTAAGGTTTCCTGATAGGAACTGGTATGATTGTGCCTGATCACTATTTAAAAAAAAAAGGTTTTGGCGTTTTAAAACAGAACCCGTATTGGTGTAAAAGGGAAATTTATCATTATTTTTGCCCGTCCTGTGGGTTATGGCAGAGAAGGAAAATCGGGGAGTGAACAGAGATGAACGAAAAGGGGTGAGTGAAAAAAGAACCGTGAACAGTGAAAAGTTCGCGTTCCACAGGGATCCACTGATATGTGGTTTATGCTGACCTGCTGGTACAAATGCGATTTATCAATTTTATTTTTATAACCTTTGAGGATTTATGGGAAAAACAATACGGCGAAAGCAAACAAGCATTGAGGAGTTGCCAAAGAATGAGAAGAACCTTTATAATCCTGCTTTTTTAAAGAGAATTGTTCTTTTCGGGATCCCTTTGTCAGGATTCCTAGTTATTTTATTCATCTGGTCGGAACTCTATAAGCCAAAAGTTATTGATGAATGGTACCGGGGTATCATGTTAGTTGACAGTGCCGGCAAAACTTCCGACTCCATTGCTAAGAAAGGCCTGCTGGATCGTGGTGGGCATATCCTTAAACAACAGGCAACATCCCATCCCTATCATGCACGGGTATGGTTTTTATACGGGCACTATTTTTTAGTATGCAAAAATTGGGATTCGTGTATTTATGCAGAAAAAAAATCAATCGAACTGGGGGCGGGAGGATTGGTAAACAATGTTGAATACCAGGCTGCGGAGCACCTCAATTTTGCTGTAGATCAGAAGATAAGAGGAATTCACAACCTCGACAGCGTAATAAAGGTTATCAATAACGCACTCACAACCAATTTCGAAAATAGTACCCTGGATAAAATCAAAGGGTTTACCTATTACAATTACAATAAAATGGACTCCTGCAGCTTTTACCTTGAACGTTTTAATTCAAAAGTTAAAAATGATTTCGATGTTTTAACTTTCCTGGCGTTTACCTATTCCAGAAAAGGGATGAGAGAGAAAGCACTTTTCTATGCTGCCGAGGCAAAGAAAATAAAGAGCGACAACGCCAACCTGAACAACCTGATTACCCAGTTAAGCAACCGCTGAACAACAGCCATCCAATGCCATGTGGTTCAAATTCAAACTACTGCCTAATTACAAAGACAGCTTATGAAAAGAAATACCAGTGAAATAAAAAAACAGCGTTCAGAAACCGGCCATACCAGGAAGTTTAAACCTGTTAAAAAATATGCTTTTCTGCATTATCATTTCCTGTTCCTGCTGATCGGTTTATTTTTTGGGTTGAAGATCGTTTTTGTCAATCCTCCCTGGCAAACAAACGATGAAGACAGGCATTTTTACAATGCGTACGCGCTTTCGCAGGGTTATTTCTCCCCACAGGTGGGGAATGGGAAAGTCGGGGTTCCGATGCCTACAAATCTACAGGAAACAGTGAGAAGCTTCCAGGGAATCCCGTTCAGAGACGGGACCCAGGTTTCAAAAAAAATGGTAAACAACATAGAGGATCAACCTCTCAAGGAAAAAGAAATAAGTTTTTGCGAAAACCCGAATGCAGGGATCTTCCCGTTTCCATATTTTCCTGCGGCTATTATGATAAAAGTGGGAGCTGTATTTAAGAGCAGCCCGGTCTGGATTGGATGGTGGGGACGCATTGGCTCATTGCTGGCCTACCTGGTCATCCTGTTTATCGCCATTAAAAACATGCCCCATTTCAAACCCCTCCTGATGGTTGTGGCCCTGAGCCCCATGGCGTTGTACCAGGGTGCCAGCGTTTCATATGATTCCCTTAATTTTGCGCTCCTGTTCTTACTCTTCTCACTCGTCATTCAATACTATTACCAGGAAACTGCGATTACTTTAAAACAGGTACTCGTTTTTTTCCTGGTTGCCCTTGCGAGCAGGTGCTCGAAGGAGGGTTATTTTCTTTTATATTTCTCTCTTTTTGCCATCCGCATCACTAAATTTGAATCGAGGAAAGTATACTTCCTGGCCGGGCTGCTGTTATTGATCGCTTCTTTTTTACCCTCGTATTTATGGGATTCTTACCTCGGTTCGTTGCATTTGCCCGGAGGGAGATTTCAGTCTGACTTTTTGTTCAGCCTCGATTTAAATATAAAATATCATTTACAGGATCCGTTGCATGCCGTTTCGCTGGTATTTCAAAATATATGCAACCAGGGGAAAACGTGGATGGGTGGCAGCATCGGCCGTTTTGGATACAGTTACACCCTGTTTCCCGACTGGATTGTTGTTTTGCAACTGCTGGCGTATATTTCAGTGGTTTTATTCGAGAAACCAGCCAGAATTCTTTCCTTAAAATTCAGGAGTGTATTTTCAGGTTTTGCGCTCCTGAACTTTTTCGCCCTGGTCGGGGCCGGTCTTTTTATACTCTCTCCTGTTGGCGCAAATAATATGTTTGGATTCCAGGGCAGGTACCTTACGCCTTTATTGCCTTTTCTGTTTTTAGGAATATTTTATTTCCCGGTTTTCATTGACAGGGAAAAGTGGTTGAAATGGATCGTTCCGGTTTATTGTATCCTTGTGTTGGTTTATACCACAAACTTTCTTGATTCGAAGTTTTTCAGTGTATGATTTTTCTGAGGGGACCCTTCAAGGGGAGGGCCGGGCTGTGGCACTTAAGCGTCTTTTCATCGTTTCAAGGGTGTTTTTGTCGACCGGGAAACCAATTGACTGAGCTTTCAAGGCATATTGATACGCCTTTGTATAATTTTTCATTTCATTGAATATTATGGATAAGTTAAACCATGCTGCACCGTTTGCCGGAGTCAACGAAACGACCTGCTCAAAATCCGTTACTGCTTTTTCATATTGTTTTAACTGATAATAACACAAACCTCTGTTTAACAAATAATTGTCATTGTGCGGGTTTGTTCGCATCATGAGTGAATAATCGCTTATGGCATCATCAAAGCGCCCCATTTGCATGAATGTATAAGACCTGTTGGCATAAATCTGCATCAATCCGGGGCCCAACGCCAACGCCTTGTTGTAATCCTTCACAGCTGCCGGGAATTGTTTTGCTTTTGCATATGTTATTGCCCGGTTAAGATAGGTTGAAGGGTTCAGGCTGTCAAGGGCTATGGATTTTGTGTAGGCCGAAATTGATTTTTCCAACTCGCCCTTTAAACCAAAAATATTGCCCAGCCCGCCATATACATCCGGGTCATTTTGGTTAATTTGCAAAAAGACAAGATAATCAGACAATGCTTTTTCGGACTGATTCAATTTACCATAATAATTACCCCTGTTTTTATAGGAGATTTCTGCCCCGGGATATTCAGAGATCACATCCGTCCACAATGTTTCAGAATTTTGCCATACCATAGATTGTTTTATGGCGGTCGTTCCCAGGAAACTGCAATAAAGGAAAAATACAACGACAAAGATCCAACGCCATGAATATATCCATTGCTCTTTGCGGATAAACGCCTGATCCAGGTACCATCCGAGGATAAAAAACAAGCCAATTGAACTGAGATATGTATAACGGTCGGCCATAATTGCACTCCCGACAGGCATAAACTGCAAAACAAGTATAATGGAAAAGAAATACCAGAGATAGCCGAAGCCGGGAGCTTTGGTGAAACGGACAGACCACCATACCAGTCCGATGACTGCAAGTGCAATCAACGGAGACAAATAAAAGATCAATGGCAGGTTCCCGGTAGCATCAAGCGACGGAAAGGGATAGAATGCAGCAACTTTTAAAGGCAAAAGCAACTGGTACTGATACATGATAAATCCATAGGAAGCGAACATGAACCGCTGGAACAAAGTGAACGCTTTGAGCGGTGCACCGGCTA
>JBAXFM010000200.1:0-9845 GCA_037139855.1 Bacteroidota bacterium | reverse complement strand
CCAATGTGGCGCTCTATTCCTATATCATCGAACATCTCGAAAATCATTTGAAACGTGATCGATGGCTTCAGCATTTTCTCGGGGAGCAACATCCTGAAGGTGTGAGCTTCAGAGCGATGTTAAATTATAACAGCTATCGGCACGAACGGGAATTGTTGCTCAGAAATATCAGTAACCGCGTTTTCGCACTGGCATTGGAAGGCGACCAGGTTTCCCCTCCCCATGAGGTTATCAACACCTTGAAGGGAATCCACCGCGATATTCCGATTGATGTTGAGGTGATGGATTTCAACTATCCCTATTCACATGAAAACCCCTTCCCATTGTTAAAAGAACAAAGGAAAGGGGTCTCTGAAGAATTTAACCGCGTGTTTGAACGGATCTCCTGGTTTCTGGGGAATTACGAAAACTGATTTATTCCGCTACCTGTATCATCTCCTCTGCGATCATGGGCTTCCCTTTAAACCGAAGCAAGAGGTTCACGATGGTGGTTACATCTTTCTGACAATAGGTGACAATTCGCTGGAGGTCACGTTCCTGCCAGTAAACCCGGGCCACATCACTGCCTTTAATGTCATCCTTCGGGGTGGGAATGCCAAAAACCGCAGCAAGCAATTCAAGGGAGGTGTAATTTTTATAGTCTCCGAACTTCCATAATTCCATGGTATCGAGATGATTTACCTCCCAGGGTTTTTTACCTGAAAGATCGAGAATGGCAGGTACACCTAACCCGTTAATCAGCAGACGGCGAATGATATACGGATAGTCGAATTCCTTGCCATTGTGCGCACACAGATAACTGATGTTTTTCTCCCTGGCCTGGTTGAGCAGATCGCAGAAACTGATAAGCAGTTCTTTTTCGTCTTCCCCCCGGAAGGATTTGATTCGAAGGATTCCATTTCGGCACACGCCGGTGGAGATGCATACGATTTTACCGAATTCTGCATAAATTCCGGCACGTTCATAAAGTTCATCCGGTTTCAGATTATCCTCTGAACTGAATTTTTCGATTCTTGAAAGTTGCGAGGCTTTCTTTTCCCAGAGGTTGGCAAAATGCAACGGAAGCTGATCGTGGGTTGAAAACTGCGGCACAGTTTCAATGTCCAGAAACAGGATGTTTTCGATGTTATAATTATCCAGCATGTTGTCTGTTTATTGGTCTGTGGTTAATCCGCAAAATCGGAAAAAGTCAGCGTATTGTTGATAACTTATTTTCCCCGGCGGAGGAACGGCTTGGGCCGGGCATCGAACAGCACCTGTTGCGCCGGGCTGAGCAGGTTCCTCAGAGCCTGATCATGTTTGATCATTTCTTTCAGGATGGCTGTTTCAACCTTGCCCAATTCTTCTGCAACCTGATCGGCCGCTTTGGCATCGAATGGCGAGGTGGTCAGCACCGTTTGAAGCCGTGCTTTTTTCTCCCGGATCTGGTTATGAAGCGGAGTCATCGTTTTCATATGGTCAAGGTCGGCCTGGTGGATTTTATCCTGCTGTTCGGTAGTGAGGTCGGGGAGGTTGAGCTGCGGGGGAATTGGTGAATCAGGTTGATCTGCTACAGGTGGAGGAGGAGGTGGTGGAGGCATTGGTGGCATCAGTGAACCCGGTGTGCTCGCCGCAGCAGGTGACCCTTGCCCGGGGTTGGCTCCCTGGGAGTGTTCCGGTCTGTTTGGTCTTTGAGCAAACAAGCCCGTTATCAGGATGCTGAAAAGGAATGTCAGGATGATGGCTTTACTTTTAACGTTTCTGGTTTTCATAATAGTTGGTGTTAAAATTTGTGAAATGATGTGTTGGTTTAGTGTTTGATGCGCGTTGGAACCGGCGGTGGCGGTGGAGGTAGTGGCGGTGGTGGAGGGGGTTCAGGCAAAGGCATGGCATGTTCCAGCGCCTGCCGGAAAACCCGGTGGAATTTATTTTTTTGTTCCTCATTTAAAAGCTGCCTGAGTTGCCTGAAATGGTCAAAAGTCAGCAACTCCATCTGCCTGCGGACATCTGCGATTGAGTCGGAAAGAATTTTCGCAGTCAGCGTATCCGGAACAGGTAGAAAAATTGCTTCGAAAAAACGGTCATGTAGCCTGCTGTCCTGTTTCTGAAGGATCGTCAATCTTCGGCGGTGTTCATCACGGAGCTTACCGAATTCATCCTGCTGGCCTGGGGTGAGTGCGAGTTCATGGATGAGAAACTTTGCGGATTTGCCACGATCTGGTTCCTGTTCCGGCCTGGGTCGTCCGAACCACAGAAAGGTGAGGGTGCCGAGGTTCAGCAGAACAAGAACGATCACGATAATTTTATAAAAGCGGATTTGATTCATTGGATCAGAGTTTAATGGGTCCCAAATAGGAAAGATAATCTTTTGCGACTGCTGCAGGAACTTCCCGGGTAATGTTTTGGTTGTGATGGTAATACAACGCACCCATTACATTCAAAGAGATGAGCAAGGCGATTCCGGCAGCGACAGACCAATAATATGGCCGTCTGAACGATACTGTTTTACTCCCGGGATGTTCCGCGATTGCCGTCAGCTTCTTCAGCAAACCTGGTGGGGCCGGGGCTCGTTTGATCCCGTCCAAAGCGGCCAATGTTTCATCAATCCGGGTTTCTTTTGTGTTCATGTTATTTGGATGTTATCAGAATTAAAATCCTGCGGTCAACGTTCATTTTTTTCATAATAATCGGATAAAAGTTCTTTCAGTTTTTTGCGGGCCCTTACGATCAATGATTCAACCGAGGAGACCGAAGTCTCCATGACCGCTGCTATTTCCTGGTGTGAAAGGCCTTCCACTTTGTGCAGGATGAAGGCTGCATGCTGGTTTTCGGGTAACAATGCAATCGCCCTGAATAAAATGGCGGCGCGTTCTTTGTTTTCCAATAAAATACCCGGATGATAAAACGGAGCATCTGCGGCAACATTTACCTGGTCCTCCCTGCCAAACAGGCTGAGGATGACTCCATATCGCTTTCCGCGCCGGCCATTGCGGATATGTTCCAGCGACTTTTGCACCGTGATGCGGTAAATCCAGGTTGAAAGGCTGCAGTCGCCCCTGAACCGGGCCACAGAACGAAAAAGCTCTGCAAAAACTTCCTGGGTTACATCCTCCGCGTTTTCATGGTGTTGCAGCAACCCAAGCGCCGTATTGAACACACGATCGCTGAACTGGTTCACCAGTTCGCGGAAAGCCTGTTCATTTCCTTCCCTGAGTTTATTGATTTCCATCGGCACGCTCATTCGCTGGTTTAGATGATTAGATGCTGCTTTTATGAAAAACCTGCGTATATCCGGCAAAATAATGGATTATTTTTGTATTGAGAAAAACCAACCTGTTATGAAAACACAAGTCATTGTGGCAATGCTTAACATTTTCACCATTTTCACAGGAGTGCAACAAGGGTTCTGTCAGCAGGGACCTGTCAAAGCCCCGGAAAAAAGTTTCACTGTCGGCGCAGTGACCATCACCGACAAAAGTTATTATTATTTTGTCAATCTTGATTATACCGGTAAAACGACTCCCCATGAGATGGGAGTGCAGTATGGACAGTGCATTTTGAAAGCGGTGCCCGATTTCGAGTCGATGATCGGCTATTACCTTTTTGAGATTGCAACGCTGGAAGGATTGTGGGGAAAGACAGTTGGCGACCGGACCCGTGCCATCCGGTCTCACCTTGATGAAGCAGCAAGGGATGAAATCGACGGACTTGCCTCGGTGATGAAAGGAGCATGGACCTGGACCCCAACTGAGGAGATTTATGCATACAGTCTTTTACCGGATGTGATCAGAACATCACAATGCAGCGCCTTTGGATGCTGGGGGCGAGCCTCGGTGGACGGAAAAAATATTGTCGGACGAAACCTCGACTGGTTTGGTGGTCTGTTCAAGCAGGAATTGCCTGCCATTCAGGCAATCACCAGGATACGTTACCCGGAAGGTCGTACCATTTACCTTTTTGGAGCACTTGGCCACCTGGGTTGCATCACCGGAATCAATACAAACACGAAAATTCTCGCCGGGATTCTCGATGCCGATGTGGAAGGCAGTATTTATAATGTGGAAGGCTGTACCTCGTTCAGTTTCGACCTTCGCCGGGCTCTGGAGCGGTTTAAAACTACCGAAGAAGTCGCAGATTTTCTAACCGATTCAACCCGTCATTATACTTTTTCCCACCTGGTTGTGCTGGCAGATGAACGGGAAACAGCCATTCTGGAGAACAATATCGCCAAAGCCGGGAGACAACCCATGAGGGCGTTGCGGCATGATACCTCAAAGTTGAATCCTGGTATTTCGTGGGGCCACCCCCAAATGATCGGCGCCGTAAATGGTTTTATGCTGAACGGCCAGGTTGATAATATCTCCCTGGGAAAACATGCCAAAATCAATACCCGAAGATGGGAACTGCTGTTGGACAGGATTACCGAAAAGACCGCGAATACCGGCGGCCGGTTCTCTGCCCGGGATGTTCGTGAAATCATGTCGTCATTCCATGGGAAGGAACCAGGGTCACTGTTTCTGAATGCCGGTGATATTTATAACCTTCAAACACAGCAGATGATTATTTATACCCCCGGTGAACGAACGGTTGATGTCTATCTGACCCCAAAAGCAGGAGGTAATTTGGCTGATCCGGGGCCATATTATCACACAATTGAACTCGAACCCTGAACCTCGAACCAGTTTAACAGAACCCTTTACATCTTAACTGCCCGCAAAATGTGTCTTTTTCCCGGCGGACCGGGCAGTTTCTCTGTTTGAAATCCGGCTGAACGCAAGGCCCTGACCACAGTCCCTTTTACCGAATAGGTCACCAGAATGCCTCCATCGGACATGCCGGTAAAAAGATTGTTGAATATATCCCCGGTCCACAATTCCGGCTGGGCATCCGGCCCGAAAGCATCGAAATACACCAGGTTGTATAATCCCGGTGAAGGCCGGTATGCTTCAAGGGTCATATGAATCTTATGAAGGTTGAAATTCGACGATATTGTTGAAGGTTCGTCCCAGTTTGCCAGGTGTATTTTGGCAAAAACCCGGGAATAGTCGACGGAACCAAACAGTTGAGGATAATTTAGCGCCCGCCAGCAATTTTCATCCAGGGGAAAAGCCTCTAGGGTTGTATAATGTATTTTAATGCCGCGTTTTTCGGCTTCCATCAGGGTCAGAAGGGCATTCAGACCGGTACCGAAACCGACCTCCAGGATGTTTAGAACCACAGCCTGGTTGCTCCTTTGCGCATCGAAGTTTTCAATGATGTGCAGTAAGCCTGTTTCAATAAAAATGTGTTGTGATTCCTGCACTGCTCCAAAAGTGGAGTGATAATGCTGGTTCAATTCACGGTGATACAGGGTATCGGAACCGTCGGAGGTGCAAATGATTTGAATGTTTGAAGATTTGATAATTTGAAGATTAATCTAGTTGAAACTACCAGATCCTTGGATACTTATTCGGATTGTATTCATGCATCATCTCATACACCGTTTCGAACACATCTTCGGCATTGGGATTTGAGAAGTAGTCGCCGTCGTTGGTATAAGCAGGACGATGATCGTTTGCGGTAAGGGTGCGTGGTTCGGCATCAAGGAAACGATACCCACCCTGATCTTCCATCACTTTCTGCATCATGAATGCTGTAGCGCCACCACTGCCGTCTTCATCGAAAAAGAGAATCTTGTTGGTCTTTTTCAGCGACTTCAGAATTTCGTGGTTGATGTCGAAAGGCAACAGGGTTTGTACATCGATGAGTTCGACGGATATGCCGAATTCAGCAATTTGCGGAAGCGCTTCCTGGGCAATCTTTACGCATGATCCGTAGGTGACAATGGTAATATCAGAACCTTCGTTCAGCACTTCGGGAACACCCAGGGGAATCCGGTAGTTGCCAATGTTGGCCGGCATTTGTTCCTTGAGCCGGTAACCATTCAGTGGTTCTATTACCAGCCCGGTATCATCAGAAGCCATCATGGTGTTGTAGAAGCCTGCTGCCTGTGTCATGTTGCGCGGCACCATCACGAAAATTCCCCTGATGGAGTTGATGACCATGCTCAGTGGAGATCCCGAATGCCATATCCCGACGAGTCGGTGACCGCGGGTGCTAATAATCAGCGGTGCTTTTTGTCCGCCAACGGTGCGGTATTGTGTGGTAGCAAGATCATCGCTCATTACCTGGAGTCCGTAAAGCAGGTAGTCAAAATACTGGATTTCGGCAATGGGGCGCAATCCGCGCAAAGCCATGCCCAGTCCCTGGCCGATGATGGTGGCTTCGCGGATTCCGGTATCGGAAACCCTTGTTTCGCCATATTTGGCCTGCATGCCCTCCAGTGTTTGGTTTACACCACCTATTTTACCAACATCTTCGCCGAAAATCAACGCAAGGGGATTGGTTTTGAAAAGAATGTCGTAATTGGCATTGAGGATTTCGCGACCGGTTACCACTGGCGAATTTTCATTGAAAACTGCCGGAATTCCTTCCACTTTCAAGGCACTGTGTTCCGATTCGCTGTACAAATGCGAGCTGTAACGGGCTACATTGAGTTTGCGCTGTTCGGCCATCCAGACATCAAGGTCGGCTTTCATCGGCTTTTTCATACTGCAGGAAGTACATACATCACGCATGATCTTCTTGGCAGCAGAAATAATATCTTTCCGGATGGGTTCTGCAATTGCCTCCAGGTCGGCTACGATTTTGTCGATGCGTGCCTGTTTCTTACAGGGACAGTGGGTCGTTTTCACCACACTGATCAGGTGTTCGCGCTCGGCTTTGAATGGGGCTAGGAATGCTTTCCAGCCACGGTCACGGGCGCTTTTGGCTGTTTTCACTGCTTCTGCTTCAATGGCGTCAAGGTCTTCGGCAGTCGCAATCTTTTCTTCCAGAATCCACGTGCGCATCCTGGGAATACAGTCATGATCTCTTTCCCATGCCAGCCGTTCAACGGATTTATAACGTTCGTGTGATCCCGACGTTGAATGTCCCTGTGGTTGGGTAAGTTCTTTGACATGGAATACCACCGGAACCATTTCATTGCGGCAAACGGCCATTCCTTCTTCATACATGTCGTACAAAGCGGCATAATCCCATCCCATGCAGGAATAGAGGCGAATGCCCGGTTTTTTATCATCCGCGACAAACCCTTGCAGCAGTTCAGAAATGTCTTCCTTGGTGGTCTGATATTTCTTGGGAACGGAAATTCCATAGCCGTCATCCCAGATGGAGAGGGCGATGGGTACCTGCAAAACGCCGGCGGCATTGATGGTTTCAAAGAAATGACCTTCTGACGTAGAGGCGTCGCCAATGGTGCCGATGGCGATCTCATTTCCCTTGATGGTGAATTTTTTGGCCGCATCCCACATCTCCGGACTGTTTCTGAAAACTTTTGATGCAAGGGCAAGGCCAAGCAAACGAGGCATCTGGCCTGCGGTTGGAGAAATATCGCCGGAGGAATTTTTTTGCTTTGTCAGGTCTTTCCATTCGCCTTTTTCATCAAGGCTCCGGGTGGCAAAATGGGAGTTCATCAGTCGGCCACCATTGTCGGGGTTGCGGGTCAGGTCGGTGTCGCCATACAACTGGGCAAAAAAGATATCGAGGTTGGACAGTCCGGCGGCCATCATAAATGTTTGGTCGCGATAATAGCCCGAACGCCAGTCGCCATCCTTAAAAAACTTTGCTTTAATGATCTGGGGAATCTCCTTCCCATCGCCGAATAGTCCGAAATTGGCTCTTCCACCTAAAACCTCGCGCCGGCCCAGTAAACTCACCTGGCGGCTCTCATTAGCAAGTTTATAATCCTTTAAAACCTCTTCTTTGCTGAATTTTCTCTTTTTTGCCATTGATAATACGCTTAGTTACCGTGTTGTGTTGTTAACTGGTTGTCACTCGTCATTTGTCATTCGTCATTCGTCATTCGTCATTCGAAATTTTAAATTCTAATAGTTCTCCTGCATCACCTCAAAATACCCCACCGGATGGTTACACGCCGGGCACATCAGCAGGGCCTTTACGCCATAGTGGATGTAACCGCATTTACGGCAAACCCAATATGTTTTTTCATCTTTTTCAAAGACCTTGTTTTTTTCAAGATTGTTGAGCAGTTTCCGGAATCGTTTTTCATGATGTTCCTCAATGGTGGCGATGAGTTTGAAGGCGATGGCTACTTTGACAAATCCTTCCTCTGTTGCGATTTTACTGAATTCAGGATAGAGCTCGGTCCATTCTTCAAGCTCTCCGTCTGCAGCCGCTTTGAGGTTTTCTGCCGTGGTTCCGATGGTACCGCCCGGATAGGTTGCGGTAATTTCAACCGGCCCGCCTTCGAGGAACCGGAAAAAGGATTTTGCATGACTTTCCTCATTCAACGCCGTTTCGGCAAAAAAAGCGGCTATTTGTTCAAACCCCTCTTTTTTGGCCTGTTTGGAATAAAAGGTGTAACGGTTTTTAGCCTGTGACTCCCCTGCAAATGCCTTTAACAGGTTCTTTTCAGTACGGGTACCTTTAATGCTCTTTTCCATATAAAAATGTCTTTTTTGAAGCATCAAAGGTAATTGAAAATTCCGAATGCGTCATTCGTCATTCGTGATTCGTCATTCAGGCTTACCTCATCTTCACATAATCCTCTTTCCCCACGCCACAAATCGGGCACACCCAATCGTCGGGAATATCTTCGAATGAGGTTCCGGGGGCAATGCCCGAATCCGGATCACCGAGCAGCGGGTCGTAGATATGACCACATACGGCGCATTTGTATTTTGCAAGATTTGCCATGAGTTATGATTTATTCGTTGTTGAAACCGTATATTTTATTTCTCAATCCACGAAACAATTTTTTCATCAAAAGGTTTATCGCCGGGGGAGGCAAAATCAACAACCTGTCCCTGTTCATTGATCATGAATTTCTGGAAGTTCCATTTTACCGGGGCATCCAGCACACCATTCTGATCTTTGGAGGTGAGCCAGGCATAGAGCGGATCGATATCCTTTCCTTTTACCGAAATTTTCGACATCATGGGAAACGTAACCTGGTACTTGCTGGTGCAGAATTCTTTGATCTCTGCATTGGTGCCTGGTTCCTGACTCATGAAATTGTTGGCGGGGAAACCGATGATCACAAAATTTTTGTCGCTGTATTTTTTATAAAGCTCCTCGAGTTGTGCATATTGCGGTGTGTATCCGCATTTGGATGCTACGTTGACCACCAGTACTTTCTTGCCCTTAAGGGTTGAAAGGTCAAATGGCTGACCATCAATAGTGATGGCTTTAAAATCGTACAGGGTTTTATTATTCTGGGCGTTGGTCATGACGGCGATTGCGATGAAGGTTAAAACAAAAATGATGGCTTTCATATCTTTTTTTGAGGTGTGATAACGATAGGTGAAACTGGCTGCAAAGATACGAAAATCCTTAATTATTTGGAAGAATTCTAAATTAATTCTCTTTTATGGGGGAGGCGATGCAACGTTCCATCTCTTTTGCATTAATTCTCATTAATTCGTATTTTTGTATAAAATTGTGTGATCATGACAACAGTTGAACTAAAAAACAGCCTTTTAAATAGAATTTCGGGACTCAATGATAAGTCGTTGCTCATTGAGATTAAGACTTTAATTGAAACGAAATCTGAGTTATCAATCTATAAAACAATTCCGGAACAACGAAAAAAGATTAAAGTAGGCAGAGAGCAGATTGCCAAAGGGGAATCCATTTCTAATGAACAGATTGAATTGGAGATTGACAAATGGTTCAACGAAAAATAAGGTGGTCGCCTGAAGCAAAAAACGACTTGCTTTTTATTCTTGATTTCTACTATAAACGCAATGGTACCAAAACATATAGTAGAAAACTTAATTCCTATATCCGTAAATCGATTAGAATAT
>JBAXFM010000199.1:0-9864 GCA_037139855.1 Bacteroidota bacterium | reverse complement strand
ATGATATTTTTTCAGAAAGGTTCGTATCTTAGTAGAAAAATAGCCAACTATGGAAACCTATGAAAAAATTCTTGTTTTGAACAATGAGTTTGAGGCAAGTTTACTGGAAGAAGTGCTCAATGACCGGAAAATACCCCATGGAATAGTCACCTCGGATGACACCGCTCTTGGTGGGATTATGGAGATGGAATTTGGCTGGGGATATGTTGAAGCTCCCGAAAGATGCAAAGAAGATATCATGAGGATTTACGAAGAGATCGTAAAGCAGTGAACTTGTTTTAATGGAACATCTCAAGGAATTCTTTGAAATTCTCTTAAATTCAGAAAAACTGATTCATTACGGAGGACTTGCACTCCTGTTAATTGTGATTTATGCTGAAACCGGGCTGATCTTTGGCTTTATTTTTCCAGGGGATGCATTGTTATTCACAGCAGGATTACTTTGCGGGAGCGACCTGGCCGTAAATATCTGGTTGCTGGTAATCTCGGTTGCAGTTGCTGCCATAGCCGGAAATGTTACGGGTTATCTGACCGGAAAGATTTTTGGCAAACGATTGTTGCTTAAAAAAGACACCTTTTTCTTTAAACAACGACACCTTGTGAATTCCCGGGCATACTATGAGAAGTATGGAGGACTGGCGCTGATTGCAGGGCGCTTTTTACCGGTGATTCGCACCTTTGTACCCATTCTTGCGGGTACCATCGGGATAAACTTCTGGAAATTCAACTTATACAATGTTGTGGGGGCTGTGCTGTGGTCAGGTACACTGATCCCGCTTGGCTATCTTATTGGAAAAAAAATCCCTGCTTCCATCGATAACATTGAATACTTTGTACTGGGAATCACCCTGATCACCATGACCATCCTGATACGGGGAATTATCAAGCACAGAAAGCAGATTAAGTAAGCATGGCAAACCCATCGTCAATCAGCTTAGACATCGATTCGCTTTCCGATTTCTTCGACAGAAGAAATTGTGTAAGTTCCTCGGTAAAATGATCTTCAATATGCTTTTCCTTAAGTAGTTCCAGCATTTCCAGGGCACATAGCCAGTCTTCCGGGTGATCGCGGCTTAATTCCTGCCATAGGGAAGGTAAAAGGGCAAAAGAACAGTTTTGCTCACGAATGTCGCGAATCTGCTGATACAGCGCATGCAATTTTTTCGCCATTTCATCGTGAATTATTTTATGGGTCTTCTCTTCCGGTGCCGGATAATTTAATCCAAAGGCATCGGGGTCCGCCGGCCCGGAATAAACCGCGACAATGCTTTTTCCCACAGCCATGTCGAAGGTACCCCAATCAGGTTCAAACAGAATCTTACCTTCATAGGTTACAAGGCAATCGTTGAGGCTGACCAGTACAATATGCCCGTCGCAGATGGTTTTGCTGCGTACTTTCCCGTTTACGGCCACTCCTGATTCGAATTCAAGATTGACCAGCTCGCCCTCGGTCAGTCCGATCTGATCGAGTTCCTCTTCCGAAAAATCCTCCAGGGGAACCGACAAATTCCTAACCTTACCAACCGGGGATCCAAATCCATGGGCATGGTATTTTTTATCATGCGCGGGTAATTCTTTCCCGGCAAAGTTCAGGTTTGTGGCCCCGGTAGTTTTAAGGTATACAGGAACCCCGTCTTTCTCTATAACCTGTGTAAAAGTACCTGAAACCTCAAGTCCGGTATTGTACACCGCTGTGCCGGTATTGCCTGAACTGATTGCCTGTTTGAGTCCATACACCCCGCCACGTCTTAACGCCAGCGTGTCGGCAAACTCATCAAGCACACGGTTTAATGATTCAAAATCGGGGGTGACAAAAAGCTGGGGCTGAGGTTCGGTAATATCATAATTGTAGTTGGCCGCATCAATGGTGAGCGGGATCTTTTTTACTGCCGGCTGTAGACACAAATAGCTTTCGGCGATGGATGAGAGCAATCCTGCTCCATAAATTTTCGGATCAGCGATATCGCCGATCAAACCATATTCCACCGTCCACCAATGAAGATTTCGGATACGGGCCAATTCTGAAGGCTCTCCCATGTTGCCCGAAATATCGGCCAGCCGTTTTTCCGCTTCTGCAATGGCATCATGGCTTGAATAAGGATCTGCTTTAATGATTGAAAGATGCCTTATTGCTTCATAGAGAGCATAATCCTGGGGTGATAAAAAGGCTTTGGCGCCGATTTCACCAAACCTGCGCAGAAAGTCGGCATATGCCGGATCGGCAATGATGGGAGCGTGTCCGGCTGCTTCGTGAATGATATCGGGCGCCGGAGTATAGCCAATCTGGTCGATGGGACGAATATCGGCAGCGATCACCAGCACATTGTATGCCTGGAAAGCCATAAACGCTGACGGAGGTACAAAACCATCCACCGCCACTGCGGCCCATCCGATGTCTTTCAGGATGCGGTTCATGCCATACATACTGGGAATAGTTTCGATGCTGATGCCCGTTTTTCGCAATCCTTCGAGGTATGCACCATGGGCTACCTTACCAAGATAACGCACATTTTGCCGCATCACATAACGCCACAGGGCATGATCCTGCGGGGTATAGTCATTGTAAGGCTGATCGATCACCAGGCTCATCAGGTGCCTGGGCAGTTTATCGAGGATTTCGTTCATTTCCATTTTTTTATGGTTGTTCAAAAATTATCCCGGTTTCTCAATTTCAAATAACGCCGTGCCGGAGGCCCGTACATAATAATTGCCTCCAAGACGTCCAACCAAATCGATTTTATGCTGATCTATCCGCCCTTTTTCATCCATCACCTCCGGATTTACATGGATGCGCAGTATTTCACATATCACCAGATTTCCTGCCGCATTCCCCATTCCGGTTTCGATCACCTGGATTACCTTGCATTCAAATTGAACCGGAGATTCTTTTACCCTGAATGGTTTAACCAGATCAGATGGCAGCATGGTGAAACCTACCATGTCAAATTCATTGACCCCTTTCGGAAAATCGGCGCTGGAATCGCTCATCTTTTGCACCATCTCATAAGTTACTGCATTGATCACCACTTCCGGAACCTCTTTTATATTTTCATAGGTGTGTTTGGTGGTATTGTCAACCCCGCGCCGGGAAGGTGAAAAGACCAGGATAGGCGGGTTTGCGCCGAATGCATTGAAAAAGCTGAAAGGTGAAAGGTTGGGCCTCCCCTCCTTGTCGATGGTACTGGCAAAGGCAATCGGACGAGGGGCAATGGCGCCAAGCATCAGGTGGTGGAAATGAGGGATGGAGGTGTCTTTGGGGTCGAAATGCAGGTATTCTTGATTAGAGGAACACATTTGGGATTTGGGATTTACGATTTACGAATGACAAATGACAAGTGACGAATGACGAATGACAAATAACCGGTGGCCATTGACTTTGGATTTAGTGGATTGAAGGTAAAATTTTTGTGACGACTTCGCCAAATCCGATCCGCAGGTGGTCTTTTAAGCAATAGCCACGCATGATGATGGTATCGTTGTCGTTGATAAATTTCCGCTCAGTGCCATCAGGCATTATTACCGGTCGGGTACCTTTCCAGGCAATTTCAAGCATGGATCCAAAGGAATCGGGCGTAGGGCCACTGATGGTACCCGATCCATACATATCGCCCACATTGATGTTGCAGCCATTCACGGTTTGATGCGCCAGTTGCTGAGCCAGGTTCCAGTACATGTATTTGTAGTTCGAGTGACAAACCTGATGCTCCGGTTGGTTTTCCGGTTGGATCAGTACATCAAGCTGAACATCGAAGTTGTGATTCCCGTCAAACTGAAGGTAAGGCAATACCACTGGTTCTTGTTTAGGTCCTGCCACACGGAAAGGTTCAAGCGCTTCCATCGTTACAATCCATGGCGAAATTGCCGAACCGAAATTCTTGGCCAGAAAGGGTCCGAGGGGAACATATTCCCATCTCTGTATGTCGCGGGCTGAAAGATCATTGAAGATCACCATCCCAAAAATATGATCCTCTGCTTCCGCAGTTGAAATGGAATGTCCGAGTTCAGTTTTCTTACCGGTAATAAACGCCATCTCAAGTTCAAAATCAACCTGTTTGGAAGGACCAAACTCAGGAAATTCAGCTGTGTCGGCTTTTGTTTGCCCCTTTGGCCGGTGAATATCAGTGCCCGAAACCACAATGGAGGAACTCCGGCCATGATAACCCACCGGAATATGCTTCCAGTTGGGTAAAAGCGCATTTGCAGGATCACGAAACATGATGCCAACGTTGGTCGCATGTTCAATGCTGGAATAAAAATCGGTATAATCGCCAACATGCACTGGTAAAAGCATTTGAACACTTGTAAGCGGCAGGAGAATTTCAGCTTTTTTATCCGGATGATCGCGCAATGCCGGATTGCTTTCTTCGAAAATCATGGCCAAACGCTCCCGCAGCGACCGCCATGCCGGTTTGCCTAAAGAAATGAACGGGTTGAGCGTTGCACAATTAAACAGATTTTGTTCAAATCCCAATCCATCCAGAAATCCATGAAGGGCCAGGGCATGAAGGTCAACAACCGTATCACCGATCCGGGTAGCGCCCCTTGCAGATCCGCCAGGTGTCTTGAAAATCCCAAACGGAATGTTCTGTATAGGAAAATCACTATCCTCTTTTACTGTTATCCACGACTTCAACAATGAATCTATCAATTTTATCATAGGTTTGCTACTAATCCAAATTCGTCATTCGTCATTCTACAGCGTTCCCCTCCGCCCCTGCTCCAACTCAATTGATTCAAACAGTGCCTTGAAATTGCCTTTTCCAAAGGATTTTGCTCCTTTGCGCTGGATGATTTCATAAAAAACAGTAGGACGGTCTTCAACAGGCTTTGTAAATATCTGCAGCAGATAACCATCTTCATCACGATCAACCAGGATGCCAAGTTCTCGCAGGGGTTCAATGGTTTCATCGATCTTTCCGACACGCTGAATCAGTGCATCATAGTAAGCGTCAGGCACCCTGAGAAATTCGACGCCACGGCTTTTCAAGGCATCAACCGTTTCAAGGATGTTGTTGGTTGCCATTGCCACATGCTGTACCCCGCCACCCTGGTAAAAATCGATGTACTCTTCGATCTGCGATTTTTTCTTCCCATGAGCAGGTTCATTCAACGGGAATTTGATGTACAGGTTACTGCTGGCCATCACCTTGCTCATCAGCGCAGTGAATTCTGTTGAAATGTCGGTATCATCGAAGGAAATTAACTGGTTGAACCCCATCACATCATGGTAAAATTGTGCCCAGGTATTCATCTCTCCCCAACCGACATTGCCTACCATGTGATCAACATAGCGTAATCCAACGGTTGACGGGCGATAGATCGGGTCCCATTTCACGAAACCGGGAAGAAAAACTCCTGTATAATTTTTCCGTTCCACAAATACATGGACGGTTTCACCATACGTATGAATACCCGACATCACCACTTCACCCTGTTCGTCTTTTTCAACTTTTGGTTGTAAATAAGCTCTGGCGCCACGTTTTGTGGTCTCTTCAAATGATTTTCGGGCATCATCCACCCACAGCGCCACCACCTTGACCCCATCACCGTGAAGTTTGCAATGATCGGCGATGGGCGATTCAGGGATAAGTGAGGTGGTCAGCACAAAAGTGATCTTATCTTGCCGGATCACATAAGAAGTACGGTCCTTCAGCCCGGTTTCGAGGCCTGCATAAGCCAATGGCTGAAAGCCAAAGGCAGTTTGATAATAGTGAGCCGCCTGTTTGGCGTTGCCCACATAAAACTCTACATAGTCAGTTCCGTTAATCGGTAAAAATTCTTCCTTCGTGTTCATGATTAATAATTTGAAAATTTGATGATTTGAAAATTTGAAAATGTTGCATCGCTCTATTCCAGCCATGACCGGTAATATTCCGGATCCTCCAAAGTTAAAGCCTGTTCGGTAATTTTAAGTGGCCTGAAAGTATCGACCATCAATGCAAGTTCTTTGGTCTCCTTCGCGCCGATGCTTCGTTCCACCGCCCCCGGATGTGGGCCGTGTACAATTCCGGTCGGGTGAAGGGTGATGTTCCCCTGCCTGATATTATTCCGGCTCATGAAGTCGCCATCAACATAATAGAGTACTTCATCGGAATCGACATTGCTGTGATTGTATGGAGCGGGGATAGAATCGGGATGGTAATCGTACAAGCGGGGTACAAAAGCACAAACCACGAAGGCAGGGGTTTCAAAAGTTTGATGTACAGGCGGCGGCTGATGCAACCGCCCCGTAATGGGCTCAAAATCATGGATGGAAAAAGCATAGGGATAATGAAATCCATCCCATCCGATGAGGTCAAAGGGATGCGTGGCAAAATGATAAGGCCATATCGTATCTTCCCGCTTGATCTTAACCAGAAAATCGCCTTTCTCATCATGGGTTTTAAGTTTCTGCGGTTTACGGATATCGCGTTCGCAAAAAGGAGCATGTTCAAGCAACTGCCCGTACTTGTTCAGATATCTTTTCGGGAAACGAAGCGGAGCAAAGGATTCGACAATGAACAACCGGTTGTCGGGCGAATTGAATTCCATCTGGTAAATGACCCCACGCGGAATCATCAGGTGATCGCCATAACTGAACGGAATATTTCCATACATCGTCCTCAGGGTTCCCTCACCTCTGTGTATAAAGATCATTTCATCGGCTCCTGAATTCTTGAACCAGTAGCCGGTCATCGAATTTCGCGGGGCAGCCAGGCTGATGTGACAGTCGTTGTTGACCAGCACCGGAATCCGGCTTTCGAGATAATCATCAGCAGGGGGTGCATCAAAACCGCGGAACAAGCGGTGCTGCATGTTCTTCGGATCGGCAATTTTAGGAGCTACTGAGTATGCCTTATCGATTTGTGTCACCATGGTGGGCGGATGACAGTGATATACGATGGAATAAGTATCGGAAAAACCTTCCGTGGAAACCAGTTGTTCGGCATAGAGGCCGCCATCGGGTTTGCGGAAAACAACATGCCTTTTGCGCGGAATCTGACCGAGAGAATAGTAATGTGGCATAATTTTCAGTTAATGACCCCACCCCTGCCCCTCCACTTGAAGGGGAGGGAGGGAGGTGTATGGCCTATTTATACTTCAATCTCCGGTATTTCTCCTTCAACAATCAATCTGCCTTCTGTGGCATTAATGATCTCCTGCACAGAGACCCCCGGAGCCCGCTCCAGAAGCTTAAATCCCTGTGGGGTGACATCGAGTACCGCTAAATCTGTTACAATTCGCTTTACAACTCCTACGCCTGTCAATGGAAGGGTGCATTCCCTGAGCAGTTTTGATTCCCCTTGCGGATTGGTATGCATCATGGCGACAATAATATTCTTTGCCGATGCTACCAGGTCCATGGCGCCACCCATCCCCTTCACCAGCTTTCCGGGAATTTTCCAGGATGAAATGTCGCCCTTCTCAGAAACTTCAAACGCGCCAAGCACCGTGAGATCAATATGGCCGCCACGTATCATGGCAAAACTCGCGGAGGAGTCAAAAAATGCCGCACCCGGAACTGCCGTAATGGTTTGTTTTCCGGCATTGATCAGGTCGGGATCAACAGCATTTTTGGCCGGGAATGGTCCGATACCAAGCAATCCGTTTTCGGATTGAAGCACAATCTGCATCCCGTCCGGAATATAGTTGGCTACAAGGGTAGGAATCCCAATTCCCAGGTTCACATAATAGCCATCATGGAGCTCTTTGGCGATCCGTTTGGCGATGGCGTTTTTATCGAGAGGCATAGAATGTAATTTACGAATGACGAATGACAAGTGACGAATGAAACAACAACCGGCCTTCGTTATTCGGGACGGGTGGTGGTGAATTCAATACGTTTTTCATAATTGGTTCCCTGGAAGATTCGTTGTACAAAAACTCCCGGTGTGTGAATATGGTTTGGGTCGAGGGTTCCGGCAGGAACAAGCTCTTCGACTTCAGCAATTGTAATTCTGCCGGCAGTGGCCATTACCTGGTTGAAATTATTGGCGGTGTTTTTATAGATCAGGTTTCCATGGGTATCGCCTTTCCAGGCTTTAACAATGGCGAAATCGGCTTTGAGCCACTGTTCTTCCAGGTACATTTTCCCATCAAACTCCCGAACAGGTTTCCCCTCGGCTACCTCGGTTCCATATCCGGCAGGGACAAAAAAAGCCGGGATCCCTGCCCCGCCTGCCCGGATTCGCTCGGCCAGTGTTCCCTGGGGAACCAGATCCACCTCCAATTCACCGCTGAGCAATTGCCGCTCAAATTCCTTGTTCTCCCCTACATAGGAGGAGATCATCTTTTTAATCTGTCGACGGCGAAGGAGCATGCCAAGGCCAAACCCATCTACTCCCGCATTGTTCGAAATACAGGTTAGTCCTGTTACTTCACTGTCGGCCAGGGCGGCAATGCAGTTTTCGGGGATTCCGCATAAGCCGAAACCGCCCAGCATGAGCGTCATATGGCTCTCTATTCCTTTGATTGCCTCCAGGGCATTGTTGACTACTTTGTTCATTGTTGAAAGAATCTCCCACAAATTTATACTAATTCTAAATAAAAACAATAATTTTGCAAAAAAATTTCTAATCATTCACTTTAATATTCAACATGCAAAAATTATTCAGTTCCTATAAACTCGGAAATATCGAATTAAAAAATAGGGTTGTTATGGCCCCAATGACCCGTTGCCGGGCCATTGGCAACACACCTAACGAACTAATTGCCAAATATTATGAGCAACGCTCAAGCGCTGGCCTGATCATCACCGAAGGCACCTCCCCTTCCCCGAACGGGTTGGGATATGCCAGAATTCCAGGACTTTTCAGTGAAGCCCAGGTTGCCGGCTGGAAGAAAACCACAGAGGCCGTTCACGCCAATGGCGGAAAAATCTTTGTGCAGTTTATGCATGCCGGAAGAATGGGCCATCAGCACAATCTTCCGCAAGGCGCCGAAATAGTCGCCCCTTCTGCCATTGCGTCATCGGGACAAATGTACACCGACACCCAGGGTATGCAGGATCTTCCTGTTCCAAGAGCCATGACTGCCGAAGATCTGATCAACACAAAGAAAGAGTTCATGAAGTCGGCCATCAATGCCATTACTGCCGGATTCGACGGGGTTGAACTTCATGGCGCCAATGGTTACCTGCTGGAACAGTTTCTGTCGCCGGTGAGCAACCAGCGTACAGATGAGTATGGCGGAAGCATTGAAAACCGTTGCCGGTTTGTGTTGGAGGTGGTTGAATCTGTTGGCCAGGCCATCGGGATGGACAAGGTGGCCATCCGTTTGTCTCCCTATGGAGTGGCGGGAGGCATGGCGCCATACCCCGAAATCAATGATACCTATACCTTCCTTGCTGCCCAACTCGACAAGCTGGGGATTCTTTACATTCATCTCGTAGATCACAGTGCCATGGGCGCTCCGGAAGTTCCGCTGGCCATCAAACAAACCATCCGTGAAAAATTGCGCAACACGCTCATTCTGGCCGGTGGTTATTCAAAAGATACTGCTGAACGCGATCTGCAAAGCGGGTTGGCCGATCTCATCGCTTTCGGAAAACCATTTATCACCAACCCTGACCTCGTTGAGCGCATGTTGAATGACTGGCCGATCAATACTGAATGGGATTTCAACACATTTTATTCGGCAGATGAAAAAGGGTACACCGATTATCTTCCGTATGAGACCAAATAAAGTTGTGTTAAGAAATGTTAAAACACTTGACATTCGGTTCTTTTGAGTTATCTTTGTGTCAGTAATCTAAAACTATTAAAAACCGAAAAAACAGAGAAACTCTCATTTGATTTTATGGCGTGTTTCGCTCATACCGAAACATGTATTTAAAGCCAAAGGCTGATTCGGAATCTCAAGATTGCCGGATGATTTAAATCGCAA
>JBAXFM010000198.1:0-9999 GCA_037139855.1 Bacteroidota bacterium | reverse complement strand
ACAAGGTACAGGAATATTACTCCCTGCGTTGTGTGCCCCAGGTGCTCGGCCCGATTCTCGATACCATTTTATACTCGGAGAAGGTGCTTATCAACGAGGTGAATTCGGCCAATGACAACCCCATCATCGACAACGATGCCAAAAACGTATTCCACGGCGGAAATTTCCACGGGGACTATGTGGCCCTGGAGATGGATAAGCTGAAGATTGCCGTCACCAAACTGTCGATGCTAGCCGAACGACAGCTCAACTACCTGATGAACGACAAGCTGAATCAGAAACTCCCGCCATTTGTCAATCTTGGTAAGCTGGGATTCAACCTCGGCATGCAGGGCGCACAGTTTACCGCCGTTTCCACAGTGGCCGAAAATCAAACCCTTTGCTTCCCGATGTCCATTCACAGCATCACCAACAACAACGACAACCAGGACATTGTCAGCATGGGTACCAATGCCGCCATGATGACCAAACGGGTGATCGATCACACGTACATCGTGATGTCTATTCATATGATCGCAATATTGCAGGCCATTGATTTTATGAAATTTAAATCCAAACTTTCGGCCTATTCAAGTAAAAAATTCGAAGACCTGCGCAAAATTGTGCCAAAGTTCACCGAAGACACGACGAAGTATAAAGAAATACAACAGATAGCGAATTATATTTTGGAGAATAAGCCGAAGTTTCCGTTGGAAGGATAAATCGAATATCGTAAATCAAAAATCGTAAATCGTAAATATGAAATACGCACTAGTCACCGGCGGTTCCCGCGGCATCGGCCGGGCTGTTTCGATAAAGCTTGCGGAGATGGGTTTTTTCGTCCTGATAAACTATCACACAAATCAGCAGGAGGCCGAACTCACGCTGGAACAGGTGCGGGCGAAAGGCAGTGACGGCGAGATCCTGAAATTCGATGTGGCATCTCAGGATGAGATCGAGCAGGCGCTCGGACAATGGCAGGCCGCCCATGAAGGCGCCTATATCCAGGTACTGGTGAACAATGCCGGTATCCGCAAAGATGCCCTGGTGATGTGGATGAAAAACGAGGAATGGCACGACGTGCTGAATACCAACCTGCACAGTTTCCTGTATGTAACCCGCTTTTTGATTAAAGAGATGATCATTAATAAAAAAGGAAGAATCGTCAACGTGGTCTCCCTTTCGGGATTGAAGGGCTTGCCTGGTCAGGCCAACTATTCGGCAGCCAAAGCCGGGGTGATCGGCGCTACTAAAGCGCTGGCACAGGAAATTGCCAAGAAAAACGTAACCGTCAACGCCGTTGCTCCGGGATTTATCAAAACTGACATGACCAAGGACCTAGACGAAGCGCAGCTAAAGGCTATGATCCCGATGGGGAGGTTTGGAAAGCCGGAAGAAGTTGCAGCGATCGTAGGGTTTCTCGCATCAGATGAGGCATCTTATGTGACTGGCGCAGTGATCAATGTGAACGGAGGATTGTACACATAAAAGATGTCAAAATGCAAAAGTCAAATGGCAAATGTCAAATATAGAAGTGCTATTTTACATTTTACCATTTTGCCATTCTGCCATTTTAGATTTTACATTTACCTTTGACATTTGACATTTGCATTTTGACTTTTGACTTTTTATGACACGAGTTGTTATCACCGGTATGGGCATTTATTCCGTGATCGGAAAGAACCTCGCAGAGGTGGAGGATTCATTGCGCCTTGGCCGGTCGGGGATTGTTTTTGATCCTATGCGCAAGGAGATGGGATTCCGCTCAGCACTCACCGGGATGGTTGAACGCCCTCAGCTGAAGGGTGTGCTCGACCGCAGGATGCGGATCGGCTTGCCCGTCCAGGGTGAGTATGCCTACATTTCAACCCTTGAAGCGCTTAAAAACGCAGGGGTGGAACAATCATACCTCGATGCCCATGAAGTCGGCATTCTTTTCGGCAACGACAGTTCCGCCGTTCCCGTGGTGGAATCGGTGGACATCCTGCGGCAGAAAAAAGATACCATGATGATTGGATCAGGATACATTTTCCAATCGATGAATTCGACGGTTTCGATGAATCTCTCCGTCATTTTCCGGCTCAAAGGAGTCAATTTCCCTCTCAGCGGCGCCTGTGCCAGTGGTTCCCATGCCATCGGCATCGGCTATTTGCTCATCAGACAAGGATTGCAGGAGATGATCATCTGCGGCGGCGCCCAGGAGATCAACCCGGAAGCCACTGCAAGTTTTGATGCCCTTAACGCATTTTCAACCCGTGAATCGGACCCCACCAGGGCCTCCCGGCCATTCGACCGCGACCGCGACGGACTGGTTCCCAGCGGCGGTGCGGCAACCGTGATCATTGAAAGCTACGAATCGGCCATGAAACGCGGCGCTACAATTTATGGTGAAGTGATCGGATATGGTTTTTCGTCGAATGGTGAGCATATCTCCATGCCCAATGTGGACGGTCCGGTGCGCGCCATGCAAAAGGCCATTCATGATGCAGGCATCCGTTCATCGGAAATTGGTTACATCAATGCCCACGCCACCTCCACCCCTGCCGGCGACAGCAACGAAGCCCGGAGTATCGACCTGGTGTTCGGTGATTCGCGGCCGCTGGTAAGCAGCACCAAATCGATGACCGGTCACGAAATGTGGATGGGCGGCGCCAGCGAAGTGATTTACTCCACCCTGATGATGAATCATGGCTTTGTGGCGCCAAACATCAACTTCGAGAACCCGGATGAAGTGACAGTGAAACTCAATATCGCTTCCAAAACCACCCCCTGCGACCTCAATGCATTCCTTTCCAACTCCTTTGGGTTTGGGGGTACGAATTCGTCCTTGATTATACGGAAGGTATGACGTTGAAATTGACCTAAATCTAGGGATAATGGGGAGGGGTCAATGAGAGTTTATATAGCAATCTGCGTAAATCTGCGCTGTCATCTGCGAAAATCTGCGAGAACTATCCGGAAAAATCATTATTTTTGCAGCGGTTAACGACAGACTATGATGCAAAACGATGATATTATCAGGAAAATAAACCAGCTCCTGATCGATGAAATTGAAATAGAAGAAACCCAGATAAACCCTGCTGCCGACCTGAAAAAAGATCTCGGGATCGACAGCCTTGACTTTGTTGACTTGTTTGTGATTGTGGAGAATAATTTCGGATTCAAAATGAAGGCGGAAGAGATGGCGGATGTAAAATCGCTGGATGATTTTTACACCTACATTATTAAACGCATCAATCCAAACTAATCGCCGATGTCATCATGGGAAGGCAAAACCCGGGGAGGGGTTCTGGGATATAAAATATTTGTCTGGACCCTGAAATACCTGGGACTTCGCTTCGCGTACTTCCTGCTCTCATTCGTCGTAATCTATTTTGTGGCCGCATCTGGTAAAGCCTTTATGGCCATTTTTCATTTTTATCTTGAGGTAATGAAGTACAGCCGTGTAAAAGCCTTCCTGAGTATCTACCGGAACTATTATATGTTCGGGCAGATATTGCTTGATAAAATTGTGATGCTCGCAGGCTTTCAGCAAAAATTCACCTTCGATTTTGAAGGAGAAGAATATCTGCGTCAAATGCACGATGGAGGATTGCTGGTTAGCGCCCACGTGGGAAACTGGGAAATTGCTGGCCAGTTGCTGAACCGGCTCGAAAAACGCATCAACATCATCCTTTTCGATGCCGAACATCAGCAGATTAAGGGATACCTGTCGGACGTGATGAACACCCGCAATGTCAATTTCATCGTGATCCGCGATGATTTTTCGCATCTGGTGGAGATCAGACAGGCGCTAGCCAACAAAGAGATCGTGGCCATGCACGGCGACCGCTACATCGAAGGGAACAAGACAGTGATGCTCAACTTTATGGGCAAACCGGCTGCATTCCCCATCGGGCCTGTGAACATGGCCGCCAAATTCAAAGTACCGGTTTCGTTCGTTTTTGCCGTGAAAGAGACCAGCAGCCACTATCATTTTTATGCCACGCCGCTGCATCAGGTCGCTTTTACCACGAACCTGAAACAACGGGAAGAGCATTTCCGCAGCGCGCTGGAGATCTATACCCGGAAATTCGAAGAAATTCTACGCAAATACCCGCTTCAGTGGTTCAACTATTACGATTTCTGGAAACTCCCTGAACCTTTCATCTCTGAACCGAACGTATGACCATGGAGGAAAAAAAGCTACTCTTCGTTTCAGCCAACCGTTATGCAAACCCCTACCCGGTTTATCCGCTGGGCATTTCATACCTGTACACCTATCTGCACGAACGCCTCCCCCATTACCAGATCAGGATCTTTGATTTTAACCTCAACACTCCGGAATCATTCAGGGAACTTTTACAGGAATTTCAACCCGATTATATCGGCCTCTCCCTGCGGAATGTGGACGATGTAAACTTTTACAGCCAGGAAGGCTTCATCAACGGGTACAAGATGATCGTAGACCTCGTTCGCGAAACCACAAGTTCCCCGCTGATCATCGGCGGATCTGCCTTTTCTATTTACCCAAAGGATTTATTTGCATTCTTCAACCCCGACTATGGCATTCACGGTGAAGGAGAAGAAAGCCTCTACCACTTTTTGCTCAGCCTTGACCAGGGCAAACCCGACCTGACTATCGACGGACTGGTATACCGAAATGGCGAAGAAATCAGCGTCAACGGCCGCAAACACTTTATCAAAACCCCCGACCTTGATTTTGATACCGGTCTGCTCGATTTTTATTGGGATAAGGCCGGCATGGTGAATGTACAAACCAAACGTGGATGCCCCTACAATTGCATTTACTGCACCTATCCGCTCATCGAGGGACACAATGTACGAACCCTCGACCCCGACAAGATCGTGTACACCCTTCGTCAACTCTACGAAAAGCATCAGGTTGATTATGTTTTTTTTACCGATTCGGTGTTCAACATCAGCAACCATTTCAACATCGAACTGGCCCGGAAGATGATCGCCTCCAAATTGCCCATGCATTGGGGCGCCTATTTTTCGCCCCACAATTTATCGCTCGAAAATTTAAAATTATTTGCCGAAGCCGGTCTGACACACATCGAATTCGGCACTGAATCGCTTTCAGATACGACTTTGAAAAAATATGGAAAGCACTTTGATGTGGATGAAGTGGTGAGGGTATCGGATTACTGCAACCAGGCCGGAGTTTATTTCTGTCATTTCATGATCATCGGCGGATACGGAGAAACCGAAGAGACCATCAACGAGAGTTTTGAAAACTCCAAACGCATTGAAAATACTGTATTCTTTCCTTTCATCGGCATGCGTATCTATCCGGGTACGGAGTTGCAGAAAATAGCGCTCGAACAAGGAATAATCCAGGCAACAGATAACCTTCTGGAACCGGTGTACTACATTTCCCCCGGCATCAACTACGACACCCTGAAGGAACGTGCTGATAACACAGGGCGTCGATGGGTTTTTCCGGATGAGGACGTTGCCACAGCAATGAACCGCATGAGAAAACGAAAACGCAAAGGATCATTATGGCACCATCTCAAGAAATAAACATCCCCCAAAAACCGCCGATGGTGATGGTGGACAGGCTGCTGGAAATCGTGGATAAAACCACGGTAACTACATTCCTGATCCGTGAAGACAATGTGTTTTGTGAAAACGGAGTGTTTCGTGAACCCGGACTGATCGAAAACATGGCCCAAACTGCTGCTGCCGGAGTCGGCGCAAAACCCGGAAATCGGGGAGACAAAGCGCCGCTTGGGTTTATCGGCGGCGTCAGGCACCTGAAAATTGAGGATTTTCCGAAAGTCGGACAAGAGATTACCACCCGTGTTACTGTGTTGCACGAAGTGTTTGATGCTACGATTATTCAGGGGGAGGTTTTTATAAATGACCGGCTCATCGCCGGGTGTGAATTGAAAATTTTCTTAATAAACAATTAGCTTATGGGAAATTCGACTGATGAAATTACAAACAAAACAACTGCTGATAACGAATTGATATATACCTATAATCGGGAAGTATTTTACCATTTCGACAAAGAAAAAGGGTTTACCCAGGAGGTGGACTACCAGAATCCCAACAACCAGGTGATTATCAAACAAAGCTGGGATGCTGCCGAACAAAGGCTGGATGAGGTGAAACAAAAGGTTATCGTTGGCAAAGCAAGTCCGGTGGCCTATTACATGGAAAAAATACTCATGGAGGTCCCGATGCTCGCGGCCTACATGGAGATATCACCATGGAGGGTCAAAAGACATATGAAAAGCAAAGTTTTTAAAAAGCTGAAACCGGAGACGCTGGCGAAATATGCCGGAGTGTTCGGGATAACTTTAGAGGAGTTGAGAAATCCGGAGTTTTTGAGGTAAGATGCCTCATCCCCCAGCCCCTTCTCCCCCGGGGAGAAGGGGAGTATTCCCTCTCCTTGAGGAGAGGGTTAGGGTGAGGTAGATATTAACAAAACATAAACATCAAGCAAATGGTAAAACTAGAATTTGAACATCGTCAGGCAGGACATTGTGAAAGTGGTGTAACCCGCAATCTGCTGAATTATCATAATTTTAAAATCACAGAGCCGATGGCTTTCGGGATTGGAGCCGGACTGTTTTTCAGCTACCTGCCCTTTCTGAAGATGCAGCATGCGCCCACCACCTCCTTCAGGGTATGGCCTGGACAGGTGTTCGACCGGGCCACCAAAGAGCTTGGGGTGAAAACGGCGATCCATACCTTCCGCAATCCAAAGGATTCGATGACCAAACTAAACGAAGTGCTTGAGCAGGGTTACCCGGTGGGATTGCAGGTAGGTACCTTTCATTTGCCCTTTTTTCCGCCTGAATACCGGATGCATTACAATATGCACAATATGATCGTATACGGTCATGACAATGGCACCTATTTTATCAGCGATACCCTCATGGAGCGCCTGGTGGAGATCAATTACGAAGACCTGATGCGGGTTAGGTTTGCCAAAGGCGCCTTTGCCCCCCAGGGAAGGATGTATTATCCCACCTATGTACCCAACGACGTTGACATCAGGCCGGCCATCATCAAGGGGATCAGGAAAACAGCCAACAACATGGTGGGCATACCCTTCCCGCTGGTAGGCGCCAAAGGAATCCGCTACCTGGCCGGTCGGATGCGCAAATGGGAGAAAAAACTTGGTCCGGCCAAGGCCTCTTATTACCTTGGACAGGTACTGCGCATGGAGGAAGAAGTGGGAACAGCCGGCGCCGGTTTCCGCTTTATCTATGGCGCTTTCCTTGAGGAGGCATCAATCACCCTGAATCAACCCTGGCTCAAGGAATTATCCATCGAAATGGGTGAAAATGCCAATAAATGGCGGGAATTTTCTTATCTTGGTTCCCGGAATTGCAAGAAACGGGGAAAACCCGATCAGTCATATGATTTTCTGGCAGATATTCTGCTTGAAGTCGCAAACCGCGAGGAGAAGATCTTTAAAAAACTTGCCACCATCAAATAGCAATACCATGGAAGAAAATCAAAACCCGGTTTACAAAGATGAGGCTTATGGAAAGTACCGTGAGCTTTCCTATTCTTATCAGGAGGGAGGCAAATTTGAGCAAACGGTGGGTTTCCATGGCGAAACCGATCGCCTCGTCCTGCAACAGGCCTGGGACTTATTCCAGGAACGGATTGAAGATGCACGGCAGCGGGTACTTGCCGGCAAGGTAAGTCCGGTGGTGTATTACATGGAAAAAAACCTGCTGGATCCGATGAATCTGTCGATGATGGCCGGAATGGCTGTGTGGCGGGTGAAATGGCATTTCAGGCCGGCTGTATTTAAACGTTTGCCGGAGAAAATATTGAAGAGATATGCGGAGGCTTTTAATATCAGCATCTACCAGCTTAAAAATATAGAATCATGATTTTTTCTGTGGAATGTTTCTCGCAGATTTGCGCAGAAAAAAATTAAATAAAAAACAATTATAATTGAATACTAAATCTGTAAAATATTATCTGCGTAAATCTGCGTAAATAATCTGCGTGAATCTGCGTGAAATTATCTGCGCAAATCTGCGTGAAATTATCTCCGCAAATCTGCGAGAACTTTTTATTAGCTTGCAAACTATCTACCAAATGGAAACAACAAAAACAATCATCAATTATACCCACCGCCAGGCAGGACACTGCGAAAGCGGCGCCACCTCGAATCTTTTTAATTACAACGGACTTGACATTTCTGAGCCCATGGCCTTTGGCATTGGAAATGGTTTGTATTTCAGTTACATTCCATTTCTTAAGATCCAGTTCGCCCCCATGATCTCTTTCCGAAATCTGCCCAACACCGTTTTCAAAAGATCAACCGCCTATATGGGAATTGAATCTACGGTGGTCAAAAAAATCAAAGATCCCAAAGAAGCCATGGCGATGCTCGACCGCAATCTCGAAAACGGCATTCCGACCGGTTGCCAGGTGGGCGTTTTTCAACTTACTTTCTTTCCACCCGAATATCGTATGCATTATAACATGCACAACCTGGTGGTGTTCGGTAAAGAGGGCAACATGTATCATGTAAGCGATACCGTGATGGAATTTCCGCAGCTAATCAGTTACGATGATCTGCTTCGGGTGCGTTATGCCAAAGGGGCTTTTGCCCCGCAGGGCAAGATGTACTGGATCAACCATGCCATCGACAAACCTGTTGATCTGAAACCTGCCATCATCATGGGAATTAAAAAGACCGTCAATGAAATGATCGGCATTCCGTTCCCGCTCATCGGGGTTAAGGGATTACGCTGGATGGCCCGCGACATTAAAAAATGGCCTAAAAAACACGGCAACGACAAAGCCTCCTTTTACCTCGGACAGATTTTGCGCATGGCGGAGGATTTCGGGACCGGTGGCGCGGGGTTCCGCTTCATTTACGGGGCATTTCTGAAAGAGGCCGGGGAATTATTCGACCATCACCAGGAGTTGCTTGAAGCTTCGGACATGATGGGCAGGACCGCCAACAAATGGCGCGAATTTACTTACCTGGGTGCCCGAAACTGCAAAAATCGTTCGAAACCTGAGGAAGATTACGGAACCCTTTCCGAAAAGCTGCTTGAAATTGCAGCAGGGGAGGAAAAGGTGTATCAGAAACTTAAAAAAATCAAATTTTAATGTCGCGGCAACCCATCATTGAAATCAGGGAACTGACGAAGATATACAAGGGCGCCGAAGAACCTGCCGTTAATTCCATCTCACTCGATATTTTCCCGAATGAGATCTTCGGTTTGCTTGGACCCAACGGCGCTGGTAAAACCACCACCATCTCCATTCTGTGCGGACTGTTTCCGGCCACCAGCGGCAGTGTGATGATCGACGGCATCGACAGTCATACCAATCTCGAAAAGATCAAACAGATCATTGGGGTGGTTCCACAGGATATCGCCCTCTATCCCACCCTCAGCGGACGTGAAAACCTTACCTTTTTTGGCAACATGTATGGTTTGCATGGGTCGGAACTCCGCGACAAGATTGACCATTATCTTTCCGAATTCGGGTTGGAAAAACATGCCGGCAAAGCGGTGAGCAAATATTCAGGGGGTATGAAACGGCGGGTGAACCTGATTGCCGGATTGTTGCATGACCCGAAGATCATCTTCCTGGATGAGCCAACGGTGGGCATTGATGTACAATCACGGGTGGTGATCCTCGACTATCTAAAGGAGATCAACAAAAAAGGTGTGACGATTATTTATACCTCGCACTATATGGAAGAGGCAGAGCATCTGTGTACCAGGGTGGCGATCATCGACCGGGGAAACATCATTGCGCTTGACAATCCCAAAGATTTGCTGGCAGCACATCCGGAGTTTAAGAACCTGGAAAACGTATTCATCCATCTCACCGGTAAAGACATGAGGGATTAACCATGAGGAAATATTTGTCTGTCTGCCGCAAAGAGATGCTACTGCTCCTCCGTGATAAATCGGGTTTGGCCATGCTTTTCATCATGCCGGTCGTGCTCATTGTGATCTCCTCCCTGATGCAGGAGTTCGGGTGGAGTTCGCTCACAAAGGATCCGAGTGTTTCGGT
>JBAXFM010000197.1:0-10003 GCA_037139855.1 Bacteroidota bacterium | reverse complement strand
CCAGGGTATCTACAAAGCAGAGATTCGGAAACTCGGCATAGTATTGCATTTTCTGTTTAAAGGTGAATTCAATGTTCAGGTTGGCAATGTAGTACGGTAAAATGGCTACTTCATTGGCATGGAGTTCGTTTTTATATTTATAATCCAGCTGATCTTTGGGGATGGCATTTTCAATGATTTCGCAAATAAAGGTTCCTGTTCCGGTGGCTGGATCAAGAATTTCAACATTCTTGTCGGCCAGCGTCCTTCCAAAATGTTTATACAACAGATAATTTGTGCTTTGTACCATAAATTGCACAATCTCGTTGGGCGTATAAATCACCCCTAAGCGGTCAGCGGCTTTCGGATTGTAGACTTTATAAAAATTCTCGTAAAGTACTTTCAGGAATTTTTGTTTTTCATGATGATCCGTTATACTGGCCGCAGTGGCGCTGATGGCTTCATAATAATGCTCAATGCTGTGCAACAGGTTTCTGCGTTCAGCATAAGTAAACAGGATCCCTATTAATTTTTCCAGTTCAGCGGCGATGGTATTGTGACGATGAAATTCGGCATCGTCAAATATTTTAGTGAAGATATCGCTGGTAAGGATATGCTGAATCATCATTTCGCGGATATCCTCCAAGGTGATGTCCGGATTGATTTCAGCTTTGCATAGTTCAAGGAAAACCTCCTGCGCGGCTATAAAATATTCATTATTCTCCCTGGTTTCAAGTATCTTTTTCCTTAAGGTTTCAACAATGATCGGAATATCAGCCTTGAACTTTTCAATGGCATCTTCAAATTTATATACGGTTTCACTCTTGAACGTAAAAAACGCTGAAAGGATTTCGTGAAGTTTGTCAGCGTCTCTAATCTTACATCGGTTTACCTCTTCCCCTCTCTGGAACAGAACTGCAATATTATTGTCTTCAAAAAGTATGTTTGTAAGTGGATAACCCTTCTCTATTTTAGCATCAATCTCCGCTTCAATGTCGTCTTTTTCATCTTTGCTTTCCCATAATCCGATATCAAGACCCCAGAGGTTTTTTACAGTTCCATCCGGGTAAACTTTTTTACCTTTCGTTCCCATTACCGCAACTTCGGGAATCAACTCGTAGTTGAATTTTCTGGCATACTCATTCAGCAAGGCCCAGAAATGATTGCGAATGCTTTGCTCATTCCGGCTTTTACCAAACTGCAACTTACGGTCAAGGTTTTGATAGTATTGATTTATGAGAATTTTGGACATTTCTTTGATAATAAGGTTCGAAATTCATGGTCAATTAAAAATGGAATCCCCCAATGATCATTCTGCCAAATGTACGAAAAATCAGGAAAAGAAATAACCATGATAAAACACACTAACGGCGGCGAACTTTTACCAGGGGCCCCTCCCCACCCTCCTCTTGAATGGGAGTGGGGAGCCGACTGCTACGTTAACAGAATGGTGCGATTTTATATTTCATATAACCGGCGGTTGACGATCAACCGACCGTGAGCAGACCAATGCCTTGCCTGTATTTATCAGTACCTTGGCCGTACTTTGGCCGTACTGTCCTTTTTCACTGTCCTTTTTCACTGCGCTCCATAGGAGCGAAATTCTGTTAGTACGATGAGGTACGGGTGCATTTCGCGCCGTAGGTGCGATATTATCTGCCGGAGAATTTTAATTAAAATGAATTGCGCACCTATGGCGCGCAGAAATCGGGGCGATGGCATGCTTTCTACCAAAATCTGGCTCCTACGGAGCCCTGGAGTTTGGCTAGTTTCTGAGGTGACTCCTGCGGAGCCGTGAAGGACTAATGAAATGTATCTGGAATATCGGAAGAGATTTGCAAAAATAAATTCGTCTGGTATAGTTGCGCCCAATCAAATATTTTTTTATTTAGTTTGATTATAAATAGTTGTTACCTTTGCATTATATCAAGATGTTAAATTCACATTTATCCACAAGAAAAATGAAAACAACCATCATACTTGTTACCGTAATTATGTTATGCACCCTTTCAGGATTAGCGCAGGTGGCAATTACCACCGATGGCAGCGCCCCGGGTACATCGGCCATGCTTGATGTCAAATCGACCACGAAGGGAATGCTCGTACCTCGCATGACGGCGGCTCAACGCGGGCTGATTGCCAGTCCGGTTGCCGGATTATTGGTTTACCAAACCGATGTTCCCATGGGTTACTACTTTTACAATGGCGCCATCTGGAAACAAATGATCGACGCGGCATCATCTGCAGCCAATCCTCCCACAAACGATTTGCTGACATTCGACGGCACCAACTGGGTGGCGAAAAACCTCATTGTTGGTTCAACAGGCAGCGGCGCAACCATTAACAACATGCAACCGTACCTCTGCCTGAACTATTGTATCTGTTTGTATGGCATTTATCCTTCAAGGAATGGCACTGAGGTGTTTATCGGAGAGATAGGACTTTTTGGGTTCGATTTTGCACCCAAGAATTATGCTTCGTGCAGTGGCCAGATTATGTCTATTGCAGAAAATTCGGCTCTTTTTTCCCTCCTGGGTACCACTTATGGCGGAAACGGACAAACAACTTTCGGATTGCCCGATTTGCGGGGACGGGTCGCCATCAACCAGGGAACAGGCCCGGGTTTAACAACTAAAAATCTTGGGCAGGTTGCCGGTACTGAAAATTTTACGCTTTCTGTGTCCCAACTACCGGTACATACGCATACCGTATCATTCCAATAGTAAGTATTAATGTTTGACTCATCTATCAACACAAAAAAATGAAAACTTTGATCATATTGTTGGCCTTTATTTTATTAAACGCCCTTTCCAGCCTTGCCCAGGTGGCCATTACTACCGATGGCAGTGCACCGGGCGCATCTGCCATGCTCGATGTAAAGTCGACCACAAAGGGAATGCTCGTACCACGCATGACGGCAGCGCAACGCGGGCTGATTGCCAGTCCGGTTGCCGGATTATTGGTTTATCAAACCGATGTTCCCATGGGCTACTACTTTTACAATGGCACCATCTGGAAACAGATGATCGACGCTGCCTCAATTGCAGCCAATCCTCCAGCAAACAAACTGCTGACATTCGACGGCACCAACTGGGTGGCGAAAAACCTGATCGTGGGTTCAACGGGCAGTGGCGCAACCATTAACAATATGCAGCCGTACCTCTGTATGAACTATAGCATCGCATTGGATGGCATTTTCCCTCAAAGGAATGGCAGTGATACGTTTGTTGGAGAGATAGGGCTCTATGGGTTCAATTTTGCACCCCTATGGTCTGCTTCGTGTGATGGCTCGCTATTGCCTATTTCACAGTACAGCACCCTTTATGCCCTCCTGGGAACCATTTATGGCGGGGATGGACAAACAACTTTCGGATTGCCCGATCTGCGGGGCCGGGTTGCCATTAACCAGGGACAGGGGGCAGGATTAACACTGAGATACATCGGTGAAGAGGCCGGCACTGAGAACAATGTTTTATCCGTTTCGCAACTTCCGGTACATACGCATCCTGTGACCTTTCAGTAACAATTACCCCATCCTGGCAATGAAATTAAATTTTCTGACTGTTCTATTGTTTTTTGCTTCCATATCAATTGGTTACGCCGTCGTTATTCCTTCCGTTCCATCAGATTCTTCCAGGCAAAAAGTGTGCGACAGCTGGGCTTATACCATTCTGAACATCGTTCAGCAGAAAGCCAAAGCCGGCGCCATTGTCAGGGTTGCAATTGTGGATGATGGATTCAGGCTTACCCACAAAACCCTCAGGGATTTCATATACACCAACGGGAAGGAAACACCGGAAAATTTCCAGGATGACGACCAAAATGGTTACACAGATGACATCCATGGATGGGATGTTTCGGATAATGACAATGATGTGTCGGTTCCCAAAGGGAAAGAGAATGTTTATTACCACGGAACCTATATCGCCGGAATAATTACAACCCTGTTTGAAAAGTGTTACGGGGAGAATGCCAAAAAAGTATTGCAGATCATCCCGGTCAAGGTCCTTTCCGATTATGCCCGCAACACCTATCTTGCCGATGGATACAAGGGGATCAAATATGCTGCAGATCAGGGCGCCGACATCATCTGTTGTGCCTGGAGCGGCGGCCAGTTAAAAGACGAGGAAAAGTCTATTCTTGATGCGGCCCTTCGCAAAGGGATCATCATCATCGGTTCTGCCGGGAATTTTTATGCTGAAAAAGCAGACCCACCATCCTCTTATCCCGGTGTGTGGTGTGTCGCTTCAGTGGATACGTTATTGAAGAAAAGCCGGTACTCAAACTATGGAATGAGAATAGACATTGCCGCCCCGGGCGATTCGGTTTTCGGGCCGCATCCACTGGCAGACAATGCTTTTATTCATGAAAACGGCACCTCCCCTGCCGCTGCAATGATCGCCGGATGTGCCGCTATTTTCAAAGCGATTGATCCAGGCGCTTCTGCCGGGGAAATATATGACGCCATCAGAAATACCGCCATGCCAATTGACAGTCTGAATCTGAGATACTGCGGAAAACTTGGCTCCGGGTTGCCCGATATGGCAAAGGCAATTCAATTCCTCACTAATCCGGATTATAAATTTTCAACCTTTTCTCCGGCACGCCCGGAAGGTAAAATATTTTTCAGAAAAAAGAGGAGCCCGAATTCCGGGGAAATTCATCCGGCAGGCGCCTACAAAGGAATGCACATCGAATCAGTTTGTTCGGATCCTCAGAAAATCATCAAACTTTACACCGGTGATTCTCTTTCGTATAAGGGTCCGGTTGGAAAAATTTCCAACTGGTTTTTTATCCCAGGGAGCAAGTTTAAAATTGAACTGCAACCGGAAACCGGTCTGCCAAAGGACCTGGAATTGAGTTACTATATGGAGACCATCGATTCAACGAAGCTATATTGTCATGACATTCAAATTCTTGATCAGGAACTGGGGGTTATTACCGATGGAAGCGGAGTTGAAAACTATGCAAACAACTGCTCCTGCAAATGGCAGATCAACCTCCCGGCAGGTAAACGCATCCGGATAGAATTTTCGAACATCGATACCCAGCCAAATGTTGATTTTGTGTGGATTTTCGATGGAACCTCCACCCTGCCTGAAAATCTCCTGGCCAAGTTTTCGGGCACCAATAAACCTCCCGTTATTACATCTTTTACCAATAAAGTCCTGGTGTGGTTTTTAACGAATGACCATACCATCGGGAAAGGTTGGGAAATGCATTATAATTCAGAACCTGCCCCCTAAATTTCACTCTCCTTTTTCCAATTTTTTCGTAACTTTGTTGAAATTGGTTGAGCCCTGTCATTCAGTTTGAGACCGGGCTTCCCATTTTGAGACTTTTTGTCAACCCAGGCCGCAGGAAATTGTTTCATAAATAACAGTATATCTGCATCTTGATCTATTCTTATTAATATGGTATAATTTTTATAACATACAGACTGTTTTTCAGTCGGTTTTATTTTAAAACCTCTACGCTGCTAATCACAATAAAAAAATGATCAAGGCAGACTCCACCTTTAAAACACGCTTACCGACGATGATTTTCATCGGCGTTTTGCTATTTTTCCTCCTTGGTGGAGTCACTATCGTTTATGGTGCGAATCGTTTTTCCGTTGCAACTGGCAACTGGAATTCAACTTCAACCTGGTCCGGGACTTCCGGGGGAACACCCGGTGTCAGTGTGCCAATAGCCGGAGATGTTGTAACCATTGAAGGAGGTTTCGATGTTACCGTTACGGCAAATGCAGCTTGTACATCCATCAGTTTTACCACAACTACAGCAACAACGTTAAGTATCAATGCAGGAATTACCCTGAACGTTTCCGGAGCAATCACCATTCCCAGAACAGGACCCGGAGGCGGGATAAACACCATTGCAGTCGGAGCTGGTTTTCTCAATGCTGCCAGCATAGCATTTACAAACGGAGGTAGTTCGGTAAGGCATCTGATAACAATTTCCACAGGTACAGTTACCATTACAGGGAACGTAACTCAAGTCGGAAGTACCGGCAGTGCGACAATTACCTTCACCGATGCCGGACTCTTAAAATTGGGTGGTGCCTTTTTGACCGATGCAACCGGTACCTTAACTCCGGGAACAGGAACAGTAGAATATAACTCTTCGCTTGCACAGACCCTTGGAGATTTTACCTACTACAATTTGACCCTATCGGGCGGGGGGGTAAAAGCAACATCAACAACTAACGTAACCACCGTCAATGGCGTTCTTTCGATGGAAGGAGCCGCGACAATTTCTGCCGCACCAACATACGGAACTACTGCTACTTTGCAATACAACACGGCTTCTTCACGTGCTGCCGGTGTTGAATGGATTACACCCTTCGTGGCAACGGGCGGTGTGATCATTTCCAACACCGGAACGATCACACTCAATACTGCTAAGGTTCTAAATGTTTCTGTTCCACTCACCGTTAACAGTGGCGCAACCTTTTCGATGTCAACTTTCCTGTTAACCTTAAACGGCAACTTGATCAACAACGGAGGCACTGTAAGCGGCACAACCGGTGGAGTTACCATTTCCGGAACAGTAGCACAAAGCATAGGTTCCTTTACCACCACCGGCACTGTATCCATGACTAAAACAGGAGGTATTGCAACTTTTACCGGAAACGTGAATGGCGCATCACTCACCATCAACGGCATCGGAGGAAGCCTGAATCTCGGAACAGGATTGACCCACACATTTACAGGTACATGGACAAGGACCAATGGAACGGTTAACGGAGGTTCAAGTGTTTTGAAAGTTGCAACCCTCAGCGGAACAGGTGGCACATTTACTGCAAATGCCGGTACCGTTGAATTCACCGGGGCAGTCACCGTACCAAATTTAAACTATTATAACCTTACCTTTTCAGGGGGAACGGATAAAACTGTTGCTGCCGGGGTTACCCTTGTCGTTACGAATGATTGGAATATAAGTAGCGTCACGACCCTGTCAACTACTGCAAATGCAACTGTCACCGGAGATATTACCGGAACTGGCGATTTGACCATGGCTTCGGGTTTGATCAATATTGGAGGCGATTTTTCAAATAATGGAACATTCATCCGCGGAACCGGGACGGTAATTTACAACGGGTCGGCAGCCCAGCTGGTTAAAGCAACGACCTACAACAATCTCACCTTTTCAACCTCCGGCACAAAAACCGTGTCAACCGGCACTACCGTTTTCGGCAATCTGAGCATATCGGGAGCCATTGCAAGCCTGAATACCGGAATTACTGTTCCGGCAAACAGCCTCACCATGGGCGGTTTAAACAAAATAAGTGGCACCTGGGGATCAACCTCTTCCTCCGCGACCTATAAAGACAACACCTATTTTGCCGCCACAACCGGCATGGTGAATGTTGCCACTGATACAAGACCAACTCCAGTCTTTTCCGGGCTCACTGCCAGTCAGAGCATTTGCTTTGGCACCCCTACGGTGACGCTGAGCGGTACAGTCAGCGCATCTGGTCCGGTCTATCCGGCCAATGGTGAAACAGTTGGTGTAACAATCAATGGAAACACGCAAAACGCAACTATTTCGGGAGGCGCAGGAGGATTTACCATCAATTTCAACTCGGCGGCAATCCCATCCTCCGGCACTGCCTATACCATCACCTATGCCTATGCCGGAGATGTTAACCTGAAAGCTGCGGCGAACAATACCGCCACATCGTTAACTGTTAATGCTGCTACCACCATTACGGGTCAATCTACTTCGACACAAACACGGTGTATTACTGGTACTTTTACCCCCATTACTGTCACCGCTTCAGGAACTGGAACACTCACGTACCAGTGGTACAGCAATACAATTGCAAGCACTTCCGGCGGAACCTCACTGCTTGCGGCCAATGGTGCGCAAACCAGCAGTTACACACCTCAAGCAACTGCTGCCGGAACACTGTATTATTATTGCATGGTCGCCAGTACCTGCGGATCGGCAACCAGCGCCATATCAGGGGCATTTGTCGTTGCTCCTGCCTCTGTTGGAGGTACCGTTGCTTCGGCTCAAACGATTTGTTCAGGCAGTAATCCCGCTAATCTGACCCTGAGCGGCAATACAGGCAATGTTTTGCATTGGCAGAAATCACTTGATGCCGGGTTCACCTTACCAACCGACATTCCAGGAACTTCAACAACATTATTGGGTACTACCATCGGAGCGCTCACTGCCAACACCTGGTTCAGGGCTGTAGTGCAGAGCGGCATTTGTGCAGAAGCCAATTCATCATCAGTTGCCATTACAGTCATTCCAGGCGGATCCTGGACCGGGTTGACAAGTACCGACTGGAATACGGCCGCGAACTGGTGCGATGGCATACCGACAGCCTCCACAAATGTGATCATACTTTCAGGAGGAAATCAGCCGGTGATCAGCGTAGGAGCGGTTTGCAATAATCTGACCATCAATTCAGGCGCCACCCTGACCATATCTGGATCCAGCACATTGACTGTCAACGGTAACTGGACAAACAATGGCGGAACATTTACCCCCAATGCCAGCTCAGTGACTTTTAATGGAACGGCACAAACAATCGGAGGAACATCGTCTACTACCTTTAATAATTTCACATGCTCAACTTCGGGCACAAAGACAATCACGACAGCTAAATGTATTGTAAACGGAATATTCTCCATGGAAGGAACGGCGACTGTATCTACGGTTCCAACCTATGGCAGTTCTGCAACCCTGCAATACAAAGGGAGCGCCGCGCAAACTACCGGTCCTGAATTTCCTGCCACCTGGACCGGATCAGGCGGCGTAATCATCAACAATGCGTTGGGAGTTACCCTTTCAGGCAGTGTCAGCATTGCCGGAACATTGTATTTAACCAGTGGAATATTATCAACCGGAGCAAATACGGTTACAGTTACCAATACCTCCACAGGGGCCATCGTTGGCGGGTCAACCACTAATTTCGTCAACGGACCGTTGATCAGGTCATTGACAGCAGGACAAACTTACACCTTCCCCGTTGGGGAAGGATCTGTTTATTTACCATTTGGCCTGACAAGCTTAACCGGAACGGCGCCACAAATCAGGGTTGAAGCATTTGCCGGAAGTACCGGGGGGTCACCTTCAAGTCCACTAACATCCTTAAGTACGACAGAATATTGGTTGGCCACGGTCGTGTCAGGTACTTACGGTGGCAGCTCGGTTTCGTTGACCCGTCAAACAGCGCTAAACGAATTTGAATCCATAGGCAGAAGCAGTACTTTAACAGGTGCTTATGCAACCTTGCATGGTACCGTTAGCGGAACATCGATTATAAACTCTGATAACACCGGAAGTTCACTGGGTTACTTTGTGATGGCTTCAGCCAGATCCATTACCACCGGAACTATTTCGCCAACAGCTTATTGTCAGGGGTCTGCCGTCAGTGTGCCTTATACCGTTTCAGGCAGTTTTAACAGTGGAAATATTTTCACCGCACAACTTTCGAATGCAAGCGGATCATTTGCCAGCCCCACTAGTATCGGTTCGCTGACTTCCCAAACCTCCGGCACCATCAATGCAACCATCCCGGCTGGCCAGGCAAATGGTACAGGCTATCGCATCAGGGTTGTTTCAAGTAATCCATCAGTTACAGGGAGTGATAACGGGGCAGATATCAGTATCGGCCCTCCATCCATCACAGGAACATATCCCGGCAGCCGATGTGGTCCGGGAACAGTAACCCTGGGCGCTACAGCTTCTGCGGGAATCATTAACTGGTATGCTGCGCTTACCGGTGGAAGTTCATTGGGGACTGGCACTTCATTTACAACGCCAAGCATCTCATCTTCTACCACTTACTATGTGGCTGCATCCCTTGGCAGTTGTACTTCAACTCCAAGAACACCTGTTTTAGCAACAGTGGTTGCTCCTCCCACCATTACTGCGGGCGGTGGAGGAACATTTTGTCCAGGCACTGACATCACGCTGACAAGTTCGGGAACCAACATAACCAATCAGTATTGGACGGGGCCCAATAACTTCTATTCTCTGGAACAAAACCCGGTACTTACCAATG
>JBAXFM010000196.1:0-10034 GCA_037139855.1 Bacteroidota bacterium | reverse complement strand
ACGGTGCTTATTGATATTGCCCTCCCCGGTGGACAGGTTTCAACTACGCACGAAGTTTCAAACTATCCCGGCTTTATTGATCCCCAGCCCGGTTATATGCTGGGGCATAACATGTCGGAACAAACCAAACTGTGTGGCACCATTTACAAGGTTGCCGTTGATGTTACGAAAATTGACCTGGAAAAGAAAGAGGTGGTGGTTGATGAATTTGAAACCGTGAAGGCAAAAAAAATCATCATTGCCACGGGCACCTCTCCCAATCTGATGGGTGTCCCCGGGGAGAAAGAAATGAAAGGGAAGGGAATTTCCTATTGTGCCACCTGCGACGCCAAGTATTATGGCGACAAGGAAGTAGTGGTGGTGGGCGGTGGAAACTCTGCCGTGGAAGAGGCCGATTTTATCAGCAGGTTTGCCAGCAAAATAACCATGGTTCACCAGTTTGATGCCTTAACGGCCAACAAGCAGGCGCAGGAAAAATTGTTTGCAAATCCAAAACTCAATTTCCTTTTTTCCCATGAGCCAAGATCATTTGTGCGTGACGGGGATAAAATAATCACGGAGGTTGAAGATTTAAAAACCAAAACTGTTTCCAAACTGGTCAGCGACGGCGTGTTCGTTTTCATTGGGATGAAACCCAATATCGATCTGTTCAGGGATAAACTGGAGCTTGATAAATGGGGCTATATTAAAACGGACGAGGATATGCTGACCAGTATGCCTGGTGTATATGCCGTTGGCGATGTGATCAGTAAAAAATACCGGCAAATCACCACGGCAGTAGCCGATGGAACCATTGCCGCCATTGCGATTGCAAAAGAATTGAACTAATCAGAAAAACCAGGCAACATGCGTGCAAAACAATTAATCGTTGAGCAGGTGAGTCCATATGATGTACCCGCCACTGTAGAAAAACTTATTGAAGCTGCTACTAAAAAGGAATGGCAGAATCCTGCAGTGCACAATCTGCAGCAATCGCTTGCTAAAGCAGGAAAACACGTGAGACCTGTTCAGGTAATCGAAATTTGCAAACCAGCCTATTCAGGTGTCATGCTTGAGAAAAGCGATGAGCGGATTGTATCTGTTATGATGCCTTGCCGCATTTCGGTTTACGAAAAAGAGGATGGCAAAACGTATGTCGCTTTATTAGACATGGCTTCAATGGTAACAGCATTGCCAGCCTCAGTGGTTGCAACAATCCGTGAGGCCAATGATGAATCCTTCGGGATTGTAAAATCAGTAATTGGATAGACTGTAAGGAACCTTACGAACAAGGTACCTACCAGATTTTAACCTGTAAACTGTCAGGCCGCCACATGGCATCACCCTGTTTGATTCCGAACGCTGTATGGAATTCAGGAATGTTGGCCAATGGACCCAATACACGAAATTTCGCCGGAGAATGAACATCACTGCGCACCTGGCTTGCAATGGCTTCGGGGCGGTCGTTGATCATCCAGGCGAAGGCGTATCCTAAAAAGAACCGCTGATCCGGGGTTAAACCTGCTATTTTCTCTCCGTTTTTAAATTGTACTGTCTTCTTAAAAGCCTCATATCCCATCACAGTTCCTGCAAGGTCGGCAATGTTTTCACCCTGGGTCATATCCCCATTGATGTGCAGGCTGTCAACGGCAACATAATCATTAAATTGCTGCACAATCAGCTTTGTTTTGGCATAAAAACGCACACTGTCTTCGATGGTCCACCAATTGACAAGGTTACCATTTTCGTCATATTTACTGCCCTGGTCATCAAACCCATGGGTGATTTCATGACCGAATGTTGATCCTCCGATGATGGAATAGAGGATGGCGTCGTCTGCCAGTTTACGTTCAAATCCGGGAACAATGATATTGCAACCCGGTACGACGATTTCATTGTTTGAAGGATTGTAATAAGCATTATAATTCTGCGGTTCCATGTTCCATTCGGTGCGGTCAACCGGTTTGCCATATTTCGCGATCATGTATCCGAACCACCATTTGTTGGCATTCATTACGTTGAGCACATAGGATGTCCGGTCGATTTTCAGGGCGTTCATATCCTTCCATTTATCAGGATAACCCACTTTGATGATCACGGCATCGAGTTTTTTCAGCGCTTTAACCTTCGTGGTTTCACTCATCCAATCAAGGGCCTTAATCCGTTCGGCATACACCGTTTTAATGGCATTCCCGATTTCGGTGAGTTTTTCTTTGGTGCCTTTTGGGAGGTATTCATCTACATAAATTTGTCCGATCAATTCTCCCAGTGAACCATCTGTTTCCTTAACAACCCTTTTCCACCGGGGTTTGGGTTCGGGAATGCCACGAAGCGTAGTGGAATAGAAGTAGAACGACTCCTGAAAGGTTTTATCATCCAGAAAGGGGGCCAGCCCCCGGAGAAGGTGATACTTGAAGTAATTTTTCCAGACATCCAGCGGAAATGATTTCAGGTGCCCGTTTAAGGCTGTTAAAAATTCGGGCTGGCCTACAATCACTGTGTCAACCTTTGGCAGTCCGGTACCTTGAAAAAATCGGATCCAGTCGAACTCCGGGGTCAATTGTTTCAATCTGTTTATGGCAAATTTGTTGTAATTTTTCAATGGGTCGCGCGTATCAGCGCGTTTGCGTGAACTGCCTGCCAGGGCAGTTTCCAGTTTCATTACTTTCTCTGCAGTATGCCGGGCATCTTCTGCCAGATAGCCCATGATCGTAAACATGTTGGAAAGGTGATTTAAAAAATTGGTGCGGATCAATGCCGCACGTGCATCTTTGTCGAAATAGAAGTCACGGTCGGGAAGGCTCAACCCTCCCTGGGAAATAAAAACTGCATTTTTACTGCTGATACGGTCATCCTGGCCAACGTAAAACCCGAAAACCGGGGAACCTGCAATTGAGTGGATGTAAGCCGCTACCGCAGCGAGTCCCTCTAAATCTTTCACCCTATCGATCCGGTCTATATCAGCTCTCAGGTTAGCCAGTCCTTGTTTATTGATGGCCAGGCTATCCATCCCGGAAAAGAAAAAGTCGCCGATCTTTTGTTTACTGCTTCCCGGTGTTGCATTGGTTGCTGCCGAGGCGGTTTCACAAATAGTTCTTACCTGGCTGTTGATGGTATCCTGAATCAGCTGCCACAGTCCATTGCTTTGTTCACTGGGGGGAATGGGATGTTCTTTAAACCATTTTCCGTTGGCAAAAATGAAAAAATCATCGCCGGGTTTTACCGTACTGTCAATGTGTGATGCCAGCGGATCGGAACCCTGGCCAGCATTTTGCCCGGGCTGTGAGTTGCAGGAAAAAAGAACCGCCAGGGTGGCGATCCATAGGAGAGCGAATGGTCGTGTGCTCATTTTGATTTTTTTTAGAATTGGTCAGTACCTGAATGCCACCAGCAAAGCGCCGGTGATATAAGCCGCAATCCACCAGATGTATGCCCCCAGCGAATACCAGTGTATTCCGTTGGTGACTTTATTGCCGGAGACATTTTTCCTGTAAAACCGCCAGATAAGTATTGCGTCGACCAGCATACCAGCCAACGATGAATAACCCAGAATTCCGTGAAGCGTAAACGGTCCGCGGCTCGATCCAAGGATCATAAAAGTAGTGGCAGAAATGTCTAACAGAACGCCCAGTGTCAAAAATGCCAGCACTCGTTTTGTTATCAGCCGGTTACGTTGTTCAGAGATGATGGCAATGCTGTAACAGACCAATGCGGTTTGAACGACAATGATACCGGTGAGCGCTAACGGGTTCATGGATTCAGGTTTTAACGGGGGCAAAGATAATGAAAAACGGTCAGGAGGAACGATGGTCAACAGACCAGAGGCTGTCTCAAAAGTCTTTTTTTAACCGCGGAGGCGCAAAGGCGCAGAGAAAATTAGTATTGATTATGAAATACTTACGTCTTCTCTGCGACTCTGCGACTCTGCGGTTTTTATAAAGATTTGCCTTTTAAGACAACCTCTCTAAAAAAACCTGGAAGGTTTGGATGTTTGCCGGGTTACTGAACCGTGCCTGTGGTCATGTTGATATAAAACTGCTTGCCCATGATTGTGAGGGTTCCTGTATAATTGCCTGTGTAAACCAGTGTTCCCGTGAATCCGAAGTTTCTTCCTGTACTGGTATTCCCGTTCACCACAATGGTTGCTGTGCCGCTTTCCGGCAGGCCGGTGGATTTATTGACCTTGAAATTGACCATGGTAGTGGTTACCGTGGCTGTCATGGAATTCTTGTTCCCGATTTTCATGGCAAAGGTCCCTTCACGTCCCGACTGACCGTTAACAACATAAGAATCTTCGGTAAGAAATCCCGTAACATTGAGCGTTCCGTCGGCTGTAATACCAGCGCTTACGTTTGGTGAATTGTAGTTGCCGTTTGCATTATACGTCAACTGAAAATTGTTGGGATTAATAAAACCGTAAGAGTAATTCATCTGGTACTGATAGGTGATTACCGCTCCGGTTGCACTTGTGATGGTGAAGGAGGAATCGTACATGGTTGACTTCAAAGGAGTGCTTTGTGATAATACAACTGCATCTTCCATCTGGGTCATGGTGCCGGCATTAGAGGTGCACAACGAAGTTGCCATGATGGATGCAGCCTCTTCTGTTGTTGCATCTGCAACGGGAGTTTCTTCTTTCTTTTTACAACCAGCCACCATGATAATGGCCATAAGGAGGATTGCTGCAATACGTAACTTTTTCATTTTTTGATTATTTAAGGGTTTAACAATTATTTTACTAATAATTCGTCGCCGACGAAGCGCTGTTGGGGGTCCCACAGCAGGAAGGCAACAGGACTGTAATATTTGATAATCCCCCGGTTTTCAAATCGTTTGACAAGTTGTTTGCTTCCGATGAACAGGAACTGATCGTCGAGATAGTCTTTCACGATTGAGCTGATCCCTCGTTTCCAGGTGTCGAAAAAGGTTGATTTTTCCGACATCAGCCGGTCGATCTCCTTTTCATGTTTATCGGCGATGGCCCAGGCTTGTGCCATGATCCTCCGCATCTCATCCCGGCTTTCCTTTTCACTCTTTTTCTGCGCAGGTGTAAACGATGGAACCTGACTGAATGAAAAAGGATCAGTGCTGATGAACCCGATCCCCGCTGCATTTCGATGAATAATTAGCTGACGGAGGCGATTGTTTAACTGGCTCACCGTCTTCTTTTCTTCCACAGAAAGGAGTTGATCGAGTTTAACCCTTTGCGGCTGCATGATGGGTTTGACATTTTTGTCAAGGTAAATTCTGATTTCCGAAACCAGTTTTGCTTTTTCATTTTCTGAAGGTTTACTGAAAGCGGAGAATAAAATAAATCCGGATACCATCAGGAAGATCATCCCGAAAGATCCTGTGAGCAATCTTGTTGTTGTTTTCATGTGATTCAATGTTTAGTTTTTATGATTGATTTGTTGACGGGGCAAAACTAACTCAGGTCAATGGGTCTGAAAGAATATATTCAACCAACGGCAGGATGAATATCACTATCGGTTAAATGGATGGCTGATGTCGTTCGTTCGCATCATGTTGCTGTTGATAGGATGAATTTTGCCGAAGGTTTAAAAATTACGTTAAAATTTTGCCATTGATGTATCATTGCATTAATTTTGATACAAGTAACAGGGATCAATCCTGCCATTCATGATTACACGGAAAAATTATCACAAACTGTTGCATGCCGTTTCCTGGACCATTCTCCTGGTTTTGATGATTTTTATCTTTTCCAATTTCTGGCCGCTTAAGTATGCTGTTCTCAGGGCAGCCCTGATTGGTTCGCTGTTCATCCTGGTGTTTTATTTGAACGTTTTGGTTCTGATCCCATATTTATACAATAAAAAAAGATATTTACTTTTCATACTGTCAGGTATAGGACTGCTTACCGGGTTTGTATTCCTGCGTATCGCTCTTCGCGATCATGTGTTCGGTGCTCCTGCTCTGATCGGACTTTCATCTCGGCCTTACCAGAGTGAGTTTATGATCATCGCCAGTTTCCTGTTCGTATTTATCCTCAGTATCTTTTACCAGCTGGCAAAAAATCACTTTGAAGCATATGAGCGGAACAGGGAAATTCTTCGCCAGCGCGATGAGGCTGAATTCCGGATGCTGAAAGCACAGGTGAATCCTCATTTTCTTTTCAACACATTGAACAACCTTTATTCGCTGGCCTATACCCGTTCTGAAAAAACGGCGGGAGCCATCATGTCTTTGTCGGAAATCATGCGCTACCTGATTTATGAAGCAGGAGCCAGGGAGGTGCCGGTTGAAAAGGAGATCAGGTTTCTGACCAACTACGTTGAGCTTGAAAAGCTAAGAATTGAGGATCCGTCAAAAGTAACCCTGGCGATCAGCAACCCATCGGTAAACAGGATGATTACCCCCCTGATTTTTATTGCGTTTGTTGAGAATGCGTTTAAACACAGTGGCATTGATACCGATCCGGAAGGATTTATCCAGATTTTCCTGGCCTTCCATGAGGACGAGATTCATTTTACCTGTGAAAACAGCATTTCGACAATTACTGTAAAAAACAAAGAAGGTGGCACAGGACTGGCGAATGCCAGGGCCCGGCTCGACCTGATGCATCCCGGAAAGACCGGACTAGTGATAAAAAGCGCCAACCTGGTGTATAGTGTTAATTTAACCATCAGTTTATGAAGATCCGATGCCTGATTGCAGATGATGAGCCGCTTGCCATTAAATTGATTTCGGAATACATCTCCCGGATCGCTCATCTTGAGCTTACCGGAAGCTGCAAGCGGGCAACAGACATTCCGGCATTTCTTGGACAGATTGATCTTTTGTTTCTGGATATAAGGATGCCAGGTTTGACCGGACTGGAATTGTTGCGGTCGTTACCCGTTAAACCAATGGTGATACTGATCACTGCATATTCAGAGTATGCAATAGCGGGATTCGAACTCGATGTGTTGGATTATCTCGTAAAACCGGTCACTTTTGAAAGATTTCTGCAGGCGGTAAATAAAGCCACCCTGCAATATGAATTGCAGCATCGGGCCATTGTTTCTTCAGTGAAATCCAATGAAACAGAACAGACAGGAGAACAATCAGGTAAAGACTATTTTTTTGTGAAGAGCGGTTTTAAATCGGTGAGAATCAATTTCGGGGATATCCTATATGTGGAAGGCTTGAAAGAATACGTGAGCATATACACCACCGGCGACCGGAAATTCGTCAAACTCGCAGCATTGAAGGACCTTGAGCGAATGCTTCCGCCAGGACGATTTCTGCGCATTCATAAATCCTACATTGTCGCGGTGAACAAAGTAACCGCAGCTTATGGCAATACGATCGAATTGAACCAGATAAGTTTACCGGTTGGCAGGATTTATAAAGAAGAAGTAAACCGGATTTTTTCATAATTCATCCATAAAATCACACAAAATGATTAAAAAAACACTGATCTTCTTGCCTTTGGCATGTCTTTTTCTTTCGTTGGTAAACAGTCCGGTCGTTTTATCACCCTGGAATGAAGAGAAAACGGATAGCCTGGGACCAGCCATAACGGCACACTCCCTTGGTGAAGTACACAGCACGATTCATTATGACCTGACCCGGTTTCTGGCCATCAAAATGGGGATTTCGCCCGATACGGCCGAAATCATTGCAAGGTTTTGTGCGTTGGTTGATCAAATCAACCCCAAACCCGGTTATCCTTACCACGGTTCGTTAAACAGTATCAGCATTCCTGATACTTTCCCCGACTGGCCGCAAAGTCTTGCAGGCACCGAAAGGGGAGGCCTCGTCAGAAATGACCAACACGAATATACGGCCCAATACTGGCATTTCCCATTTCGCGACTTCACCGATACACTCACCGGTAAAATGGTGTGGAAAGCCTATCCGGAGTTAACCGACACAACAAATTTTACCGGTCCACCGCATTTTTGGCGTGTTCCCCTAACCTCTAACCTGAATAGTATCAGGAACTGGGCATTATATCATGGTGGTCAACCGGGGCTGCCGGATGAGCTGACTCCTGTGCAAGTGAAGTATGCCGATGCCAATAGTTTGGGGTATCAGCTGGTACAGCCAAATTCAATCCAGGCATTTGCCATTTTCCTGCACTCCCTGGCCGATTCCTATTCTCACGAGGAATGTATGGCAACGGACACCCTTAGGGGGCATCCGTCAGATGATCCTTATTGCGGGTTGACCTACCACTCGGAACATGAATTTGCCTATGATGCCAATATGCGGGCCAAAAAACATGCCGATTCATGCTTTCATGCAATTTGGAGGGCGCTGAGGGAATACAAGCGGGTTCATAATATTAAAACACCGGTTTTATGGACCACCGATAACAATGGATTCCAGGATGGCGATGGAATTCCTGATCAGCTCGAAGACGATGGGGATGCAGATTCTACCGAATCATTTCTCGAACGCTGGAAAAACCCTGCCGCTAAAGATTTAAACGGCGATGGGAAAATCAATCACAGTGATCATACCACCTGGAGAATCCATATGTGCAATGTTGGATTTCAGCCAAATATTCAGGTCGGGATCAGCAAAGATGGAAGCGATCCTGATCCTTCGGCCGTTCTTGAGGTAAAATCAACAGATCAGGGGTTATTGATTCCGCGTGTTTCAACGACTTCCCGCGACTTGATTCCATCTCCTGCTTCGGGATTGCTTATTTACAACATCACAACAAATCAGTTCAACTATTTCAATGGCAGTTTCTGGTATTCGGTAGAAACAACCTTTATCTCTGCATCTGTTGGAACCCTTCACCCGGGAGGAGGTGTTTCAATTAGCGCCGCACCTGGTGCCTTGCCTGAAAGTTCTGCGATGCTGGATGTCAGCAATTCCAGCCGCGGCATCTTATTACCCCGCACAACCCCTGATTTAATTCTGACACCCGCCACAGGATTAATCATATACAATACGGCGACCAATCTTCTGAATTTTTACAATGGAGTGAGCTGGGTTTCACTTTGTGCGGTTTCAACGGGAATTGCCGGTGCCGGAGGAAATCAAAGTGCTTTGGGTATGGCTATCAGCCCGGAGGGTGCCGATCCTCACTTTTCGGCAATGTTGGATGTTTCGGCCATCGACAAGGGTGTTTTAATCCCCCGTGTTTCCACAGCCCAACGCGATGCAATATTGCCAGTTTCGGGGTTGGTAATCTTCAATACCTCATCACACAACCTTGAGTTTTACAATGGTTTGTCCTGGTATCAGCTGAATACAAATCTGCCCGTAACCCCCACCGGAGGAACGCATGTTCCGGCGCAAACCCAGATCGTCTGGAACTGGAATAGTGTTCCCGCCGTTTCAGGATATAAATGGAATAGTGTCAATGATTACAATTCAGCGGCCGACATGGCTTCAGCCACTACAAAAACCGAAACCAATCTCACCTGTAACATTGCATACACCAGGTATGTGTGGGCATATAACAGCTGTGGACACTCTTTACCGGTTTCCCTGAGCCAGACAACATCGCTTTGTCCTCCGTGTGGCACTTCCTTCACCATCAATCATGTAACCGGAACCTTTGCTCCGGTAAATAAAACAGTAACCTATGGAACGGTTACAGGCGTACCCGGTGAACCTTTTAAATGCTGGATTACGAGTAATCTTGGCGCCGACCGGCAGGCATTGACCAGGTCAGATGGAAGTGAAGCCTCGGCAGGATGGTACTGGCAGTTTAACCGCAAACAAGGTTACAAGCACAATGGTATTTTACGAACACCTAATTCATCATGGATCACCACCATCAGTGAAAATTCAGACTGGACTAGCGAGAATGATCCGTGTACCCATGAGCTAGGCGGTGGATGGCGGGTGCCCTCATTCTCAGAATGGACAAATGTTGATGGTGTTGGTCTCTGGTCGGACTGGACCGGACCCTGGAGTTCCGCCTTAAAGATGCATGCCGCCGGATACCTGTCGGGCAGCGATGGTTCATTGCTTGGACGTGGCTCGGAAGGAGCGTACTGGAGCAGCTCGGGTGACGGTATTGATGATGGATGGAGCTTATACTTCAAAAGTGACTATTGTGATACCTACAACGACAACCGGGAGGTTGG
>JBAXFM010000195.1:0-10050 GCA_037139855.1 Bacteroidota bacterium | reverse complement strand
TGCACTCGATTTTAAAACTCAATAAACAAATGAAAAAACTTGCATTTATTTTAGTTATCGCAGTGGTTGCCCTCATGACCTCATGCGGCCCCAGCGCAAAAGAAAAAGAAGCAAAAAGAGTTGCTGACTCTATCAGAGTAGCTGATTCAATGGCCATGGTTATGGCTCAACAACAGAGAACAGCCGATTCAATTGCTCAGGTTCAAATGATTCAGAAAAAAACCGCTGATTCAATTGCCCATCAGGATTCGATTGCAAAACACCTGATCAAAGCTGCAAAACCAGCTGCTGCAAAAAAAGCTCCAAAAAAATAGTTTTTTGTCTATTAATCCTATTGAAAGAAGAGTTCAGTGTTACTGGGCTCTTTTTTTTGCGTTGAAAAAGGATATAGCGGAAAAGATCAATTGCAATAAATTTGCAACAATTGATGATTGCACCACGACTCATCGTAAAACAGATTTAACAATTTTCTAAATGAGCAATGTTTTTATAGCCGGCGGAAAGTTAATCAGAAGAATAATCGATTTCTTTTATCCCCCATTCCGTAAATTCATGTCTTTGCAGTTTTTTCGGTATGGTATTACAGGATCAGTAAATTTAGTATTCGATTGGGTGTTATATTTTCTGATATATAATTTTGTTTTACGAAAAAAAATGCTGGAACTCGTATTTGTAACACTCAGTTCACATATAGCAGCCCTGGCAATTAAGGTTCCAATTGTCTTACTTTCTGGATTTTTGTTGCAGAAATATGTAACTTTCTCATCTTCCAGTTTAACTGGAAGAGTTCAACTATTTCGATATTCAATTGTGTTTTTTGCCAATCTTTGTATCAGTTATTTTGGTATGAAATTATTAGTAGACGGGTTCAACATTTATCCTTCACCCTCCAATATTATTATTTCAATTGTGACTGTTTTTATCAGTTATTTCTCACAGAAACTATATACGTTTAAAACTTCAAACACGGAGGTGTTGCAGGAATTACAAGTATCCCCTCAATCGCTCGAAAGTTGACTTTTGGATTTCCACATAAAAATCCACGGAAATCCTACTTTCCCGGTGCTTTTACATCCGGCCCAATGGCATCCTTCGTTGGCGTCCCGGTCTTGAACATGGTGTTGAACACCTCGGCCAGTTTCTCGGTAGCCGTTTTTGCGAACAGGCCGCTCAGGGCGGCGAAGGCATAAATGGCCATCAGGTTGAGGTTGGAGATGCTGGTCCCCTCACCGGCTCCCCCGGAGGGACTGAGAATCCCGATGCGCATGAGCATGTAGACCAGCGGAGCAAGTCCGGCACCGGTGAATGGCATGGCGAAATAATACAACACCCAGCTCTGTTTAAACTGGCGGTTGCCGATGTATTTCACCAGCGATCCGAGGCTATGAAGCGCTCCCCCGAGGGCACCGAGCATGATAACCATGATCAGCACGGTTTCTTCAGATGCCCCGCCATGCCCGATGGCGTTGCAGGCCTCTATGCAAGCTGTTCCGGCCTTGTTCCCGGCCTCTTTTTCAATATCCGACATACTGGTGATGCTGTCGCGAAGAAGTTTCAGTTGCGGGGGCGTCATGGCTGTCTTTGCAGCCTTTGCAGCGGCGGAGGTGTCAGCGCCCTTAAAGGCCCTGGCCTGCATACCGGCTATTTTCTCGGTGTATACTTTCTTCAGGGTGAGTGCCGTGGAGGCAGCCTGGATCTTGGATGTATAGTCGGTCCCGGTGGCCATGGTCCAGCGATCCATGATGCCATAAAGCAGCAGGGAAACAGAAAGCAGAGCGATAAAGGTCATCAGCAGGATGGCCCAGTTGGGGGCATAACTGTCATTCATGATATGACCGGGTTCGGTGGGCCCGTTGAGACCCGCGATCCGCTGCAGTGAATCACGGAGCGAAACCACCAGCCCGGCGGCTTCCTGTTTTTCGGTATCCGTCATAGCGTCCCAGTTGACTGCGTCGATGGCTGTAACGCCACTCGGAAGCTTGAGTTTTGTCTCAACGGCCGGAAAATCGATGCCATTGAGCAGGCCGCGCTTGTCGTTGCCTGCCTCTGTGATCTCTTTTTTAAAGCTGACCACCTGGTCATACTGTTTCTGGATTTCTGTTAATGTGATTGTTGCCATGGTAAGTTTTCCTTTTAAGATGAAACAATTGAGGAATGTCACTGTACTGCTAAAACCGTATGTAGGCAGGGTCGTTCATCCCATCTGGAAATCCATAGACGGGCAGGCAACCCTGGGAAATCTTAGTAAAATGTCCGGCAGGTTTTCCTTTCAGATGATCCGGACAGGGCAGGCAGAGGTAGTTCAGCGGGTTTCAGAACAGGGCAGGGAAAAAAGTTAATCTATCAATAGCCTAAAATTTATCTGACAAAAATAAGTCCTGAATCGAAAAAATCCAAATGTTTTTTATGCAGGTTATCAACATTTCTCCGTCACGGTCGCCTGAAGCATTACCTGCGTGGGACCCCGGCGCCGGTTATCATCTTCTTGTATTTGCAATACGGCCTCGCGATCACTTATGTTGCAACATGCTTCAGAATCACCGACCAATGGAAACCCGTGGATTACCCCCCCTGCGGGTATTAAAAAAAATCAATTCTTGATTGACATATTATAATATTGGCTGTATCTTTGGTGTCGCAGTATGTGATAATTTTAACTATTTTTACCTGTAATATTTTCCGGAAGACCTTCATTCGAAAACAAACGTTTTAAAATAATTTCAGCATTCTGATTCATCCATCCATTTAAAATTCAGGTTATGAAAAAATCGACGTTCATGTTTTTCCTGGCGCTCATCCTGTGCCTGCCGGCCGTCATGGGCCAAAAACCGTATAATGCGAAAGCGGTCATTCCTCCTTCCCCCGATGTGAAGATCGGCACCCTGTCCAACGGACTGAAATATTACATAAAGTATAATCACAAGCCAGAGCATAAAGTTGAACTCAGACTGGCGGTCAACGCGGGTTCTATTCTGGAAGACAACGACCAGCAGGGCCTTGCCCACTTCATGGAACACATGAATTTCAATGGGCTGAAACATTTTCCCGGGAACGAGCTGGTGAAATACCTGGAGAGCATTGGGGTCAGTTTCGGAAATGACCTGAATGCCTTCACCGGTTTTGACCAGACCGTGTATATTCTCCCGATTCCCAGCGAGGACCCAGGCAAACTGGAAACGGGTTTCAATGTTATTTCAGATTGGAGTGGCGCGGCATTGCTCACGGACGAGGAGATCGACAAGGAACGCGGCGTTATCCTTGCAGAAAGCAGGATTGGCAAGGGAGCCGATGACAGGATGATGAAGAAATGGCTTCCCGCATTGATGAATGGCTCAAAATACGCTGATCGCCTCCCGATTGGCCGGGACTCGATCATTGAAAAATTCGATCATTCCGTTTTACGCCGGTTTTACCACGATTGGTACCGTCCTAATTTACAGGCAGTTGTTGTTGTCGGGGATATGCCGGTGGAAAAGGCAGAAAAGATGATCATCGAAAAATTCAGCGGGTATAAGAATCCTGAAAATCCGAGGTATCGTCAGCCTCTCTTTGATGTAAAGCCATTTGCTGAAAACAAGGCGATGATGGTAAGCGACAAGGAAGCCAATTTTACCCAGGTGTCACTTGTTGGCAGTTTCCGGCCGCGGATCCCGGTGACGATAGAAGAAAATTACATGGACAAAACGATCAACGATCTTTTCGCGACAATGCTGTCGGCGAGGATCGAGGAACTGAAGAACACATCCAACCCTCCTTTTGCTTATGCCTATACCTACCTTGGCGGATGGGCACGGGGTACCGAAAATTTCAACGCGGTCGCCATTTGCGGCAACCAGCAGATGCAGGCTGCAATCACTTCATTGATAACCGAATGCATGAGGGCGAAAAAATTCGGGTTTACCGAAGCCGAACTTACACGGGCAAAGGCAAAGACACTTTCGGAATTTGAAAAAAAGTACAACGAACGCGACAAAACCGAATCGGAAACCCTGGTATGGGAATTTGTCGGAAATTATTACGAGGGGGATGCGATCCCCGGTATCGAATGGGAGTACAATTTTGTGAAACAGAACCTCGCCGGGGTCGAACTGAAAAATTTTGACAAGATCAGGGAAAGAATCACGTTTGATGAAAAATATTTCTGCTATGTAACGGCCAAAGAACAGCCCGACCTTCCTTCAAATGACCAGCTCAAAAATTGGGTTGACATTGCCCTCCGGACTCCTGTCGTACCTTACAAAGAAAATGTGGTTGCAGCCTCACTGCTGAAAGCAGGGCCTGTAGCGGGAAAGGTGATCAAAACAGAAAAAAACAGCATTCTCGGCACCACCACGCTGACGTTAAGCAATGGCGTAACTGTTTGCCTGAAACCCACCGAATTTAAAAATGATGAAATTCTGTTCAAAGGATCGAGGTTTGGGGGCTTCAGCCTGTATGAAGCGATTGATTATCCCAGTGCCGAGTTTTCAAACAACCTGGTGGAGGAGATGGGGTACGGGGATTTCTCCCGCACTGATCTTGAAAAATTTCTTTCAGGCAGGCAGGTTTCCGTTGTGCCTACCATTGACAAATACACCGAGTGGTTCGAGGGCAACAGCACGGTGAAGGATCTTGAGACCATGTTCCAGTTGCTCTACCTGAAAAGCACTTCACCGCGGAAAGATCAGGAGGCCTATAAATCTTACATCAGCCGTGAGAAACAACAATTGGAATCCCTTATGCAGAATCCACAATACCTGTTCGTGGATTCTTCCTATAACACCCTGTACCAGGGACATAAAAGAGCGCACCTGATCCCGAATCCGGCCATATATGACATGCTGGATATGGACCATGCCTTAAATTATTACCGGGAACGGCTGTGCAATGCAAATGGATTGTATTATTGCTTTGTCGGCAATTTCACTATTGAGAAGATCACCCCGTTGATCGAAAAGTACATTGCATCGCTTCCTTCCGGCGAGATTGTCAAAACATACAAGGATATGGGCATGTTCCCGGTACATGGGCAGAAAACGTTCACCCTGCACAAGGGCTCGGAGAAGCAGGCCATACTCAGTCACTATTTCACAGGGGAAATGGCGTTCAATCCTGACGACAACTTCCGCCTGGCCCAGCTGAATGCCATTCTTAACGATAAGGTCATCGACACCATCCGCGAGAAGATGAGCGCAATTTATGGCGGTGGATGCAATGGTGTGATAGCGAAATACCCGAGGGAGGAGTTTACGATCCAGTCGCAATTCCCATGCAGCCCCGATAACATTGAGAAGGTACATACTGCATTTCTGGGATTGATCGAAAGCACTAAAGTTGATGGTGGGATCACCGCCGAGGACCTGGAGCGTGTCCGCGAACCGGCCCTCGAACACTACAAAGAGAACATCAAGACCAATAATTACTGGCTTACAGGACTTCAGAATTCCTTTCTGAACGGAACCGACCCGGTCAGGATCACGACCTACCCTCAGCGCATGAAGGATCTGACACCGGCAATCCTTGTTCAAACCGCCCGAAAGTTCTATACCAATCAAAACGTTTTCAAGGCGGAGTGGCTTCCTGATGTCAAATAAAGGAAGATGAATTCGTAGTTTTACTAGTGAAGTAGAAAAACCAGAGTTCTTGACCACCCTCTGCCGATTTTTCTTAACCACAGCATATTCTTGACAATCAATAAGGTGAGGTGATTAAATTGCTTTGGCGAAGATTGGTCAAAGTGTGCGTTTTTCCAAAGGTCTGTCTCAGCGCGCTCCTACGGAGCCGGGAAGTGTCAGCAACGACTACTTGTTAAAAACGGTACCGCAGATCATCTGTCCGGCGATTTGATGCGCACCCTGGCAACTCTGCAGGATGCCGACAGCGGATCGGTCATGCTTGGTGACATTGATGTGCTCAATAACAAAGATGCGGTGAGAAAAGTGCTCGGTTACCTGCCCCAGGAGTTCGGGGTTTACCCACGCACCTCTGCAGTCGACCTGCTTGATCACCTGGCCCTGCTGAAAGGATTTACCAACCGTTCGGAACGCCGGGATATCGTGAATCACGTGATCAACAAGGTAAACCTGGCCGACCACCGCAAAAAAGCTGTGAGCAGTTACAGCGGAGGGATGCGTCAGCGGTTCGGCATCGCGCAGTGCCTTATCGGCGACCCGAAACTTGTTATTGTCGACGAACCCACTGCCGGCCTTGACCCGGGCGAACGCAACAGATTTTATAACATCCTCAGCGAGATCGGTGAAAATACGATTGTCATCCTTTCCACGCATATCGTGCAGGATGTGCGCGAGCTATGCACCCAGATGGCCATTATTGACAAAGGCAGACTGTTGTTTTCCGGGAACACCGATGATGCGCTCTTGCAGATCAGGGGCAAAGTATGGGAAAGAAAGGTGGAAAAATCAGAATTGGCGGGATACCAGGCGAACTATAAGATCATTTCCAGCAAACTTGCGGGAGGCCAGCCACTGATCCATGCTTTCTCGGCCACTGAACCGGGAAATGGTTTTACCAGAGCGGAGGAGAATCTTGAAGATGTCTTCTTTGCCAAGCTCAATGAATTAGTCTAACCGTCAATCTCCTGAAAGGCATGTGGAAATTTATCAGATACGAGTGGAAATACTGGCTTCGCTCCCCGATGACCTGGATATTCCTGGTCATCAATACCATGATGGTTATGGGGGCGGTTTCGTCAGACAGCGTGATCATTGGCGGCAGTGTGGGCAGTGTGCATAAAAATGCACCTTACGTCATACAGTTTTATTACGGCGTTATGTCGCTGGTGTGTTTGCTGATGACAACCGCATTTATGAATGCAAGCGCCAACCGCGACTTTGCGCATGACATGTACCAGTTTGTCTTTTCTTCTCCCATCAAAAAGCGCGACTACTACTTTGGCAAATTCATCGGTGCGGTGTCTGTTGCTTTTTTACCCTTGCTTGGCGTTTCACTGGGCAGCCTGATCGGACCGCTCATGCCCTGGGCCCAGCCTGACAGGTATGGCGATGTGCTGATGAACGGGCACCTGATGGGGATCATCACCTTCGGCATCCCGAATACGATCATTGCTGCGGTACTGTTGTACATGCTTGCCATCCTTTTCAGAAGCAACATAGTTTCTTTTATCGGTGCCATGGTAATCCTCGTGTTGTATGGCGTGTCGGCAGGGTTTACAAAGGATATTGAAAAGGAATGGCTTGCCAGCCTGCTTGATCCGTTCGGCTTCCGTCCGGAGAATATCGTTTCAAAATACATGACGGTTGATGAGAAAAACATTCATGGTGTAGCGCTTACCGGCGCCTTCCTGTTCAACAGGCTTGCATGGCTGGGGATCAGCATGCTCATCCTCTTCGCCGGCTATTTTAAATTCTCCTTCAGCGTTAAAAATAAAAAACCCGGGAAAACAAAACGTGGGTCGCATCAGCCTACGGTTTTGAACCCGAACGTTGGGCTCATGTCAGCACCGGCTGCCGGAGGAAATTCATTTTCCACCCTATGGCACCTCATTGTGTTTGAAACAAAAGCGATCGTAAAAAATCCGACGTTCATCATTATAACTGCCATCGGGATGATCAACCTGGTTGCAACGCTCACCAGCTTTACCGGCCGGTATGGAGCCGACCAGTACCCGGTTACGTATGATGTCATAGATTCAATCAGGGGTTCCTTTTTCATGTTCATCATCGCCATCATTACATTTTACACCGGTGTTTTGGTGTGGAAGGAACGGGATGCCGGGTTCAGCGAGATCCAGGATTCAACACCTGTACAAACCGCATGGCTTTTTATTTCTAAAGTTATTGCTATGATCATTGCCGTGGCAACAATTCTTCTCTGTACCATCCTTGTCGGTGTAGTTGTACAAACCCTGTTTGGGTATCACCGATACCAGCTGGATGTTTACATTAAGTCACTGCTTGGCATGAACCTGCTGGCATTTTCTTACATGGTGGTGATTGCGCTGTTATTTCACTACCTCATCAACAACCGCTATATCGCTTATTTCGCCTTTGTGACATTTATGATTCTCAATTCATTTGTGTGGGGTCTCTTTCATGTAAGTACCAACATGCTCAAATTTGCAGGAACGCCTGGCGTTACCTATTCCGACATGAATGGCTTCGGGCCTTTTGTTCTTTCTATTGTATGGTTTAAGACGTACTGGTTTCTGTTTACCGGCCTTGTTGGTTTTCTCATTTATGCCTTTTATATCCGTGGAAAGGAAACCGGTTTTGGGAGCCGGGCAGAGAATGCAGGCGTTGTGCTCAGGCGAAATAAAACCGTTATCGGTTTGTGGGTGCTGCTTTTCGTATTGTGCTCCGGTTTTGTTTTTTACAATACGAAGGTGCTCAACACGTATGATTCTGACAAGGAACAGGAGAACAAGCAGATTGCATACGAGAAAGCCTAAAAAAAGTATGAAAACCTCGCGCAACCCCGATTTTATAAATACAATTACACCATCGACCTGATGCCGTATGAGCGAAGCATGAAGGCCGGCATTGAGGCCTTTGCAAGGAATACCAGCATGAAGCCCATCAGCGAGCTGCACTTCACCCTTCCGGAGGTGCCAGACAGCATCAGGATCATCATCCCCGGCAGCAGGCTGAAGCTGAATGATACCAAGCTCAAATACCGGATTTATTCACTTGAAAAACCATTGCAGCCAGGCGACTCTGTTACCATAAAATTTGAAGTGTCAAGGATCACGAGAGGATTTGAAAATGAAGTTACCTTCACCCAGCTCACGCAGAATGGCACCTTTTTTAACAACACCGATATTATGCCTTCTTTTGGCTATAACAGGGGCGCTGAACTGTCTGATAAAAACAAGCGCATAAAAAACAAGCTGCCGAAACGCCTCCGCATGGCGAAACTGAACGAAAATGACCTGGCCACGCGGGCAAACAACTATCTTACTGATGATGCTGACTGGGTGGAGGTGAATACTACCATCAGCACGGTTCCGGATCAGATTGCCGTTGCTCCTGGAAGCCTGGTGAAATCATGGGAGGCAGGCGGCAGGAAGTACTTTGTATATAAACTGGATCAGCGGTCGCTTGATTTTTATTCTTTCATTTCAGCCCGTTATGAAGTTGCGCGGAAAAAGTGGAACGGGATTGACCTGGAGGTTTATTATATCAGGGAACACGCCTACAACGTCCCCAACATGATGAAAAGCCTGGAGAAGTCTCTGGATTACTACACCCGCAATTTCGGAAAATACTATCACAAGGAATGCCGGATCGTTGAATTTCCGAGGTATGCAGGTTTTGCCCAGGCATTCCCGGGCACCATGCCGTACAGTGAAAGCATCGGTTTTATCACTGATCTGCGGAAAGTCACCAAAGATGACATTGACGTGGTTTTCTATGTGGTGGCACACGAAATGGGACATCAGTGGTGGGCGCACCAGGTGTGCGGGGCAGATATGCAGGGCAGCGAAATGATGAGCGAAGGTTTTGCCCAGTATTCAGCCCTTATGGTCATGGAAAAGGAGTACGGCAGAGACAAGATGAAGAAGTTCCTGAAATATGAAATGGACGGTTACCTGAGCGGAAGAAGCACGGAGCCGGAAGCCGAACGTCCGTTGATGAAATCGGAGCACCAGGGATACATCCATTACCAGAAAGCCAGTGTAGTGATGTACTATTTGAAGGAGATGATCGGGGAAGAGCAGGTAAATAAAGCATTACGGAACTTGCTTGATTCATTTGCCTACAAACAGCCGCCTTATCCTGTTTCACCATGCGCCATCAGGGTGTTCAGGGCGGTGACGCCCGACAGCCTGCAATACCTCATCAATGACTTATTTGAGAATATTACCCTGTTCTCCAACCGGATGATGGAAGCGCATGTGAAGCAGATAGGCCAGGAGTATGAAGTTACTTTGAAGACAACCTCGGAAAAGTTCCGGGCTGATACGCTGGGAAAAGAAGCAGCGGTTCCGTTGTCCGATTACATTGACATCGGTATCTTCGGCAAACCGGTCAATAAAAACAACCTCGGAACTCCTCTGCTGTTGCAGCGGCTGAAGCTGACAAAGAAGGAGAA
>JBAXFM010000194.1:0-10053 GCA_037139855.1 Bacteroidota bacterium | reverse complement strand
AAATTTTTCAATGAAAGAAAAGGTTTTGGTTTCATCTTGGATGATGCAAGCCAGCAGGACGTTTTTGTTCACGTAAGCGGGTTGGTGGACAAAATTCGTGAAAACGATCAGGTTACTTTTGATCTGACAGAGGACAATCGCGGTAAAAAAGCCATCAATGTTCGGCGAGATTAACCGTTTCTCCAACGAATGACAAAAAAAAAGCGAAGCCTGAACTTCGCTTTTTTTATCTCCCTCCCCTTCCAGGGGAGGGCAGGGAGGGGTCATATGATATTATGGAAAATAGTTATTTATTCAGCATCACCGGCATCACAAGCATCAGAATATCCTCATCCTTATTTTCATTGTTCAGCGGCGTCAGGATGCCGGCCCTGTTTGGCGCCGACATTTCAAGGCTTATTTCCTCCGTATCGATATTATTCAGCATTTCGAGGAGGAATTTTGAATTGAAACCGATTTCCATATCCTCCCCGTCGTAGGAACAGGTAAGCCGTTCCTTGGCTTCATTGGAGAAATCAATGTCTTCGGCGCTGAGAATCAGTTCCTGCCCGGAAACTTTAAACCTGATCTGGTGGGTCGACTGGTTTGCAAAAATGGAAACCCGGCGGATAGTGGTCAGCAATGCATGACGGTCGATGGTCAGTTTATTTGGATTTTCCTTCGGAATTACCGCATCATAATTGGGATATTTTCCATCAATCAAACGACAAATGAGATGGATATTCGAGAAGGAAAAAAATGCATTTGTTTTATTGTATTCTATGGTAACCTGCACCTCCTGACTCGAAAGGATGTTCTTCAGCAGGTTCATGGGCTTTTTGGGCAGGATAAAGGAGGCTGAATCGGCGGACTTCAGGTCAGTTCTTCTATACCGCACCAGTTTATGGGCATCGGTAGCAACGAAGGTAACATCATCCGGTGATAATTCACAGAAAACTCCCGACAGGACCAAACGCAATTCGTCATTCCCTGTCGCAAAAAGTGTTTTATTAATGGCCTGTGACATCAGGCGTGATTCGATCATGATGGCAGTGGTATCTTCCAGAGACGGAGTGCGGGGGTATTCTTCACTTTTGTGACCCGACAACTTATATTTTCCTTCTCCGGCAGAGATTTCGATCATCAGGGTATCAGGATTGATGGAGAAGGCTACCGGAATATCAGGAAATGTTTTTAATGTTTCGACCAATATCTTGGCCGGAATGGCAATACTTCCCGATTCCTCAGCTTTATCAGGTCTGATCGTGACACGCATGGTCGTTTCCAGGTCGGAAGAGGTGATGGTTATCGAATCATCTTTGAGTTCAAAAAGAAAATCATCCAGGATAGGCAATGTATTGTTTGTGTTGATCACACCCAGGATGGCCTGCAGGTTTTTAAGTAATAATGTACTGGAGATGATAAATTTCATGGTTGTTGTGTTTTATTAAATTTGTTCCAAATATACGATAAAAATTTTTGTTCAATGGCATTTACTTCGACTACGCATGTGAACGTTCAGGTTATGCTTTCCTCCTTGTTCTTCTTTCGCCGGAAATCAAATTTCCGTTCCTCTCCTTTCAGCAGCCGTTGAATGTTCTTGCGGTGCGTTGCCGGTATAAAAACCGCAACCACCAGGGATAGTCCTATCAGTCCGGGATGGCGCTCCCCGATGACGAAAAAAACCACCAGCGGAAAAACCAGAGAAGCCAGAACAGATGCCAGCGACACATAATGTGTAATAACCAGAACCACAATAAAAACAACCAGTACCAGCAATATAGCCAGCGGGAACAGAGAAATTCCGACTCCAGCAATGGTGCCAACCCCTTTTCCTCCTTTAAATCCCACATAAACCGGGAACACATGACCCAATACGGCTGCAAAGCCCATTCCGATTCTGAGATAAATCATCATTTCCGAACTCAGTCCCGGCACCGGAATCCATACTGCCAGTTGCACAGCAAGCCACCCTTTGAAAACATCAAACAACATCACCGGGATGCCGGCTTTATACCCCATCACCCGGATCACATTGGTAGCGCCGGCGTTGCCGCTTCCATGCTGACGAACATCAATACCATATAACATCTTGCCGATCCATACTGCCGACGGAATTGAACCCAGCAGATAGGCCAGCAGGATTTCAAGAAGAATATAGATCACAGTCATCCGTGGGAGAATTAGTTGAAATTCATTTCAGGTTGCAAAGTAAAAAAAAATCCGGTTAACTATTCTGATTCTTTATCTTCAAATTTTCGAAGAAAATCACGCTTCTTTCTTTCTGTCGCCACTGTAAGAGAAAAACCTTTTACCAGGTTCCGCATCCGCTTCATTTCTGACCCCGATTGTACATCTTCCCTGATCATATCGTTAAAAGTAATATCAGAGGAGGAGACTGACAATTGATTGCTGCGACAGTTGATGAAAATCCAGTCATTGGGCGACAATTTCAGATAGATGGTTAAATCGTCGCCACCGGTGCGCTTTTTACTGAATTCGATGAACCCCTCCGCATACCGGTTTATCTGATTTTTCCCTACACTGGCAATTCCGATTTTTCCAAACGAAACATACGAGTGTGTCGAAGAATCCCATTTCATGGAAACATCAGCCAGCAAAATGGACCGCTCCAGCGCATCCGGAAACTTCTTGTATCGGCCCAGCAAACCCAGTTCGGTCTTCAAACGCTCATATTCCTGTTTTTCAAGAGCGCTTTCCATGACCAGGGGATATTGCGTATCCAACAGTTTTACCCCCGGCATATTCACCGATTCAAGTTGAGTGCTGAGTTTTTGCAACCCTCTTTCGGGAAAAGGAAAACTCAAAGCCATGGAAGAACGCAACCGGACGGAATCGGGCAATATGAAATAGTCGAGGACCCCAAACGTTTCAACTTTCATGGCGCCTGACTGGAGACTAAGATTTATTTTTCCCTCACCCCTGATCCTGCAGTTACTGGTATTTAACGAAAGGTAACTGCCACTCAACGAAACGTTTTTCAACTTTTCGGGGCTGGAAATCCGAAACTCGGAGGCAGTAAGGTTGTATTCAAGTAAACCCTCGGCAGTAACCATGGTGGTATCGCTGAAACTGATCTTCCGCCTGAAAAAGGAGGGACTGATTTTCTCCTCCTTATTAAAAAACATCAACCCAAGGTTTACCGGTTCACCGTCTGTATTTCTCAATGGGAATAAAACGGGTATCTGAACATTTTCAGGATCGATGGTACTGGTGAACTTCACCCATTCGGGTGTTTGCTGCAAACAATCTGTGATTGGATGAAATCCTCCTTTGAATGTAAGATTCTTCTCATTTGCGCGCAGGGTAAAGGCGCCTTTGAAGGCAAATTCAGGACTAAGCACAAAGCCTGCTGAATCACCCACTACTCCTTCTGCCACTGTTTGTAATGAGGAATCAACTTTGATGTGATCGAAGTGTATTGTTTCCAGTTCACCTGTTCGTTTCTTGTAATTATAATCAGCAGAGCCGGTATAATTTTTCCGTGAGGCAATGGATATTCCAGCGTTGAAAAACTGATGATAACGTGATTTTGTATTCGCAATGATGATGGAATGACTCAGGTTTTGAATGACAGCATCCTTTAATATGGTAACCTTTCCCGAATCAGGGTATATTGCAGCATCGGCCACCTTGATGATTTTTACTTCCCGGGCATTGATCACATTGGTGCGCAAATTGTAACTCGCTGTGGCTGCAAAGAATTTTATGGAATCCTGCAGCGGATGAACTGAGATAAATTCGGAACCGGTATATCCCTGGTCGATATATTGCGCCAGGCTTAACGTATCCGACAATTTCTTCTTGGTCAGTTCGTTGGACAGCAGAATCTCATCACTGTCAATGAGCCAGTCGAACCGGTCCATTGAACAGATGTATTTATTGAGCGGAAACTCCACCTTCGATATCCCGACATTCGATTTGAATTCCCCTTTACGGTCATCAAAATTAAAATGTGTCTGATAATTTTTTGTCGAGATCGTGAGGTCGGCCAAATCATACGACTTGATCCTGAAATTGGCAATGAGGGCATCATAGGTCCGGCGTTTAAATTTGAACCCCCTCGAATCCATTTCTGCATCCTTGATCTTCACTGTGCCATCTCCGCTGAGCAACTGCGGGGTTAGCGCCAGTTTCCCGCTAAACGTTGACTGATCATTGTACATGGCCATCTCTTTCGTGGTAGTGGAAATCAGGAGAGAGTCCTTATACGGCAGCCAGAATTCCTTCACTGAGTCTCCCCTGACGGAAGGAAATTCAGCTGCCCCGTCCACTTCGGTCATCGCGATATTTTTCGCCAGGGTCTTCATCGAATCGGGCAGAAAAATGTAATCGGGTGACTGGGAGGTAGAATTCAGATATTTGAGTGTCCCGCTACCACGCAATCCGCGATCGCTTAGGTCGATCTTTGCGATAAAAGTGCCCTTCCCGCCATAGACGGGCATGCCGCTGCTGTCGGTGGTTTTCACCAACCCAAGCGAATTATCGGGCCGCACCTTCAATGGTTCGGTTATTTCAGGGAAAATCCCAGCCGTCGTAAGGGCACCATTAAATTTAAGGCTGTCGGTAGCAAGTACATCCATGCTTTTAATGGTAAATGGATTCACTGCATAGAAAAATTTGTCTTTAGCGTACACGCCTTTCTGGGTCGAACTCTTGCCCCAGTTCACAAAAGCATTGTTTTTGTTGGTAAAGATGGGATATTGCGGCAGCATTTTCAACCCCGATTTATTGGCGGGATCATCAATGAGCAAATCGCCGCTCAAATTAGTAATGGCTGTTTTAACCTTGACAAGTGGAAAAATGCCCTTGACCGGATCGAAGGTTTTACTTTTAACATAAAACAACATGGAATCAACAAACGGCAGGTTAAGCTTGAATTTATTGTACTCAAATGAGCAGTCGCGCGCATGCAAATCAAAAAGGCCGGCTTCAATCTTTCCACTGAACACAAAATCCATATCCTTTTTCAAAATTACCTCGGAATTCTTTGGGTAAATATTTACCTGCTGGGAGTCACTGAGCACAATCATGCGAACCCCTTGCAACTTAAGGTCAAAGGAGTCGAGGCTTAAAATGCCGTTCGCGGCGTCTTTGACAAATGAATTGAAATAGATCACATCATAATCGGCTTTCCCTGCCTGGGCATTCACGTAATCAGTCAGTTTCTTGCTGATATGGGCCACTTTCTCATCCACATCGTAAACCAGGAATCCCCGATTAGCAAGGGTAAGCAACTGAGCCTCTACCTGCTCAACGGGCATTTTCATGTAGGCAGTTAATTCATCCAGGGTGAAATTGTCTGACTTTCGTTTTGACAGAAAGTTTTTAATCAGGTTTAAGGGATTTATTTCGTCAATCCCCTTGAGCCGCTCATAACGGTGCAATGAATAGAAATGACTTGATTCAAAAACCGCTTTGCTTTCTTTCGTCGGACCTTTCATCATCTCAAAACTGATTTTTGATCCTCCCACCGTCCAGTAAAGCGCCTCACAATAAATTTCAATTTTATGGTACGAATCAAACCATGGACTGATGTTGGTTACCCGTTCATCCTTGTTGAATGAGAGTTCCTTGATGTTATCCATGTACTTTAACTGTAGCCCCGGATGAAAAATTGAATCACTTTCGTAATAAATGGTAATGGAAGCCATGCTTGAGTTGATCCGGTCGGGACGAATAACAAACGACTTCGCCCGTGCCACGACAAAATCCTTGCCATCTTTTTTAAAAAAGAGCCGGGCATCTGTTGATTTTCCACCTGAACCAATGATGCGGCTTCCCTCCATGGCAAAGCCGCCCAGGTAATCGATGTTGTTGAATAACCGCGAGATACCAATCATCTTATCATAGGAGTAAAACCTTGGATACGAGGCTTTGTCTTCGGTTACATCGGCAAGTACCTTGTCAATATATCGCCCGGTGATGGCGGAAGGAAAGTATTTTTTATGGGTAAAACTGACCGAATCGGCCGTAAATTTCGAAAACCGCATTTGAATATCATAGCGGTTGAGTTTGGCATATATTTTATCCGGATCCTCGCCGGCACGCTTCCAATTTACCGAACCGTCATGTCCTTTCCATAGTGTTGTGAGCGGAAAATAAAGACCCCTGGTGCCATAGATATTGAGACTGTCGTCGTTGGCATAACATACCAAGTCGGACTTTTGAAATTCGATCACAGGTACCGTGTCAAAAGAAAACCGGTAAACTGCCTTGTTGATCTTCCACTGGGTGGTAGGCGACTTATACACCAGATTGCCTGCAAACAGGTTGGTAGTCGCTTCGAGAAAGGCCAGAAATTTCCGGCTGTTCTTATCCCCAAGAAGTTTCATCAGAATACCGGACCAGGGGATGAAATATTCACCCGGCTGATGACTGCTGACAAAAATATTGAGGGCATTTACATAGTTGAAAAAATCGGGATACGGACGAACCTTCTTTTTCACCATCTCATTGAACATCGCGTAGATGATCTTCTTCTGCTCTGCATTAAACTGCTCCTGATTCCACTTCTGCACAAATTCCTCCATAAAAGGAGCAATGATCTTCTTCTCATTGTCAGGTAAATTAAAAAAGACGCCATTCAGCTCACCAACGAATTTGGTCGAATCTCCCGAGAACCAAACCTGTTTTTGTCCCAATGAAACGAATGACAGCCATACAAAAAAAACAGCCAACACAAACTTCATGACATGCTGTAAGGAGTTTCCGATCATTTTACAAATTTAACGCCTACCCAATTATTTTCTGATTTGTGACCAACATAATGAAGCCCTGAATTTTCCGAGGCCGCAGTTATCTGATCGAGATCAACCTCATAAAAACCACTCATCAGCAATGTTCCGCGATCATTCAGAAATCCGGCATAAACCGGAATATCACTGAGCAGTACATTCCGGTTGATGTTTGCAATAATTATATCATAACCCGGACCGGGAATATCGCCTGCCATGCCCTGGATGACGGTAACAGATAAAGCATCGTTCTTCTCCATGTTATCCAGGGCATTGGAATACGCCCATTCATCAAAGTCGATGGCCACAATCTGATCAGCCTGCATCTTGTGAGCAAGGATGGCAAGCACGCCGGTTCCGCAACCCATGTCGAGTACCCGCTTGTTCTTCACCTCCTCCTCCATCATGAGTTCGAGCATCAGCGAGGTTGTTTCATGATGCGCTGTGCCAAACGACATCTGGGGTTCAATAACGATTTCGTAGGTCATATCAGCCCGGGGATCATGAAAGGGAGCCCTTACCCGGCATTTCCCGGCAATGACGACTGGTTCATAGGCGCTTTCCCAAATCGCATTCCAGTTCTGATCTGCAATTTTCAGCACAGAATGGTTGAGCCCATGTTCTGCATGCAACTGCTGGAGGTAATCCTTGATGGCATCTTCCTGGTAAAGATCCTCCCGGATAAAACCCTGGATGCCGGACTCCGATTCGGTGAAACTTTCAAAACCCAGTTCGGCTAATTGTGCGACAACGATTTCCGGATCAAACCCGGTGAAATTGGTGATACTGACTTCGATATAATCCATGGCTAAAAGGATGTGGCAATTTGCAGGAACTCCTCGGCTTTCAATGAAGCGCCGCCAATTAAACCGCCATCCACATCTGGTTGTGCAAAAAGTTCACGGGCATTCTTTCCATTGCAGCTGCCACCGTATAAAATGGTTGTTTCATTGGCGGTTGTTTCGTCATATTTTGCAGCAATCAACCCTCTGATATAGGCATGCATTTCCTGAGCCTGCTCCTTGGAGGCGGTTACCCCGGTGCCGATGGCCCATACCGGTTCATAGGCAATTACCACCTCCAGAAACGACTCCGGCGTAAGATGAAACAAAGATTCTTCCACCTGTTTTTTGACTACCTCAAAGTGCTGATTGACCTCCCGCTCCGGCAATACTTCCCCGCAGCAGAAAATCGGACGGATGTTATGTTTCAACAGGGCATCAACCTTGCGTTGAAGGAATTCGTTGGTTTCGTTAAAATATTTTCTGCGTTCCGAGTGGCCGATGATGCAGTAGCTCACATTCAGTTCCTTCAGCATCAATGGACTGATCTCTCCCGTGAAAGTGCCGGAATCCTCAGGGTAAATGTTCTGGGCACCAACTTTAAAATTTGATTCGAATGCCACATCCGTGGCCATTTCAAGGTAAAGCGCCGGCGGGCAAAGAACAACTTCCGCATCTTTAAGATCCACATCATCAAGTGCATCAGCAATTTCCGTAATTAAAATCTCAGCTTCGGAAAAAGTTTTGTTCATTTTCCAGTTTCCGGCAACGATTTGTTTTCTCATTTGGTTTGTATTTTTGGTGAAAGGTTAGTTAGTTTTTATGGACATGCGGGCAGGTGTTCAGGTGGGCAGGTGGCTGAGTAGGTAAACGTTGAAACATAGTCGGATTTTCAGGTTCATTTGTAGGATGCAGCAAAATTAATTCAAAATAATTGAACTAACAGAAGTAAAAACCCGATTGCCATCAATATCTTTCCGCTGTTTCTGATGACGGAGATACTTTTCTTTAAACCCCATCTGTCTGTTGTTTCAGGAGTTGCAAACGGGTATCTGTAAAATATAATGCCGAGAAAAAATATCGGTATTCCAAAAACCAATGAGATTAATCGCTTTTCATTAAGAACTATCGTAAGAATCAGACATATAATAAGTGTCAAAATTGTTATCAACAAAAAGATCAGGAATTTTTTGACGCTACTGTTTGCATGTTCCGAAAATTTCTCAATTTTATTCCTGCAACTTTCACTGCAAAAGTAAAATGTAACATTTTCACGACCAGAACCTTTCCAGGTGTTAAGTGTCATTTTACTTTCCGCACTATATTTATTACAGTAAGAACACTTCTCCATTTTTCCGATAAATTTATTATATCTCCATCAATAACGGACCCAATCAACTTTTCATTGTTCACTTTGCTGAACCTGTCAGGTTTTTCGAAAAGTCACCTGTCCACCTGTCCACTTGCTCACTTACCCACCCTGTCACTGCAACCTTATCCTCGGATCCAGCAACCCATAGATGATATCCACAAAAAAATTGATGATGATCAGGATGATGGAGATAAACAACACGGCGCCCATCACCACCGGGAAATCGTATTTGTCCAATGCATTTACGATTACCACCCCAATTCCTTTCCAGTCGAACACAAACTCCACAAACACAGCCCCGGCCAGCAGCGAAGCCAGCCAGCCTGAAATAGCCGTAACCACAGGGTTCAAGGCATTTTTCAACGCATGTTTCAGGATGACCCTGGGTTTACTCAGCCCCTTGGCCCTGGCGGTCCGGATGTAATCCTGGGTCATAACTTCAAGCAGTGAATTTCTGGTCAGTTCGACAATGATGGCCAGCGGCCTGATCCCCAGGGTAATGGCGGGAAGGATGAGGTTTTTCAGATCAAGGAAGGCGCCGCGACCGAAATCATCAACCCCGTAAAAGCTTCCCGACATATTCAGCCCGGTAAACCGAACCAGGACAAAAGCAAAGATCCAGGCATTGAGGATGGCGACAAAAAAAGAGGGCAACGACATTCCGAGGACTGAAAAAACCAGGGCCGCACGGTCAATAAAACTGTTTTTGTATATCGCACAAACAATCCCGACCGCGATACCGATTATGATGGCAAAAGCCATGGCCACCAGGGCCAGGATGATCGTGTTGACGAAACCTTCGGTCAGGATGTCGGAGACGTTTCTTTTCGATTGGTACGACCTGCGCAGATATGGCTCCTTCAGCACCAGTGATGCGTTTCCAAAGGAAATCATCTCGAAGGTTTTCCCGTATTTTGCCGGGTCGAGAAACCAGAAACTCTCTGATGAAGTCGTGTTGTGCAGCGAAACCGGGGAAAGGTCGTTCAGGTAATTTAAGAACTGCATGGCAAGTGGTTTATCCCTGCCGAGGTCCTTGTTAATGGCCACAACCGAGGCGCTGTCGGCCCGTTGCCCCAGCATCATGCGTGCCGGATCGCCGGGAAGTACGTTGAACAGAAAAAAGACCACCACCACCACCCCAAACAGGACCAGGATACCGTAC
>JBAXFM010000193.1:0-10112 GCA_037139855.1 Bacteroidota bacterium | reverse complement strand
GAGAGCAACCTGTTCCATTTCAGTGATTACGTGAAATTTTGCCATCCGCTCGACTTGCAGAATGTGTCTAACAGCATCATTCTTGGAGAAGGACTGGCTGCCAAGCTGATGGTCGAACCGGGTGATGTGGTGCAGGTGACAACCGTCACCCAGGAACGATTTTCATTGAAGGTGGTGGGGCTGTTTGAGTCGGGGGTGCAGGAACTAGATAAGGTACAAAGTTTTGCTTCAATTGGCACGGCACAGAAAATTCTGGGTAAATCCAGCGACTATATCACCGATATCCAGGTGAAACTGAACGATATCAACCAGGCGCCGTTGATTGCCAGGGAATATGCACAATTGTATCAGGCTGACGCTGAGGATATTCAAACGGCCAATGCCCAGTTTGAAACAGGTTCCTTTGTCAGGACCCTCATTTCATACATGGTGGGGATCACCTTGCTGATTGTGGCCGGGTTTGGGATCTACAATATATTAAACATGATGATATATGAAAAAATGGATTCTATCGCCATTCTGAAGGCGACAGGATTCTCCGGTAAGGATGTTAACCGTATTTTCCTGTTGATTGCGTTAAGCATTGGTTTTTTTGGCGGCTTGATGGGTCTCCTTTTCGGATTTCTGTTTTCACTGGTCATTGATCAGATCCCCTTCATCACAGCCGCGCTTCCCACGGTTAAGACCTATCCGATCGACTACAATCCTGTTTTCTATTTTATCGGATCCTCCTTTTCCATATTCACAACCTACCTGGCAGGATGGGCCCCGGCCAGGAAAGCAAGCAAAATTGACCCGGTCATCATCATCAGAGGGAAATAAAATGGACGACAACACGGTACTTCAGGCCAGCCATATCTGTAAAAGCTTCCATGATCCTGTAGTAATCAGGATATTGAACGATATATCGTTATCAATCGGGAAAGGGGAGTTTGTTGCAATCACCGGTAAATCGGGATGTGGAAAATCCACCCTGCTCTATATCCTGTCGACCATGGACACGGATTATGAAGGCGAACTGGTGATAGCGCAGGAGGTCATGCATGGCAAAAGTGAAAAGGAACTGGCACGTGTGCGAAATGAAAGAATCGGATTTGTATTTCAGTTCCACTATTTATTGAATGAGTTTACGGCTTTGGAAAATGTCATGCTCCCGGGGTTGAAACTTGGAAAGTATAGCGAAGAGGAGGTGAAACAGCGCGCCATGGAACACCTTAAGAAACTGGATATCGAAAAGCTTGCCAATAAAAATGCCAACCGGTTGTCGGGAGGGGAAAAACAACGGGTCGCCATTGCCAGGGCACTCATCAACGACCCGGCCATTATCCTGTGCGATGAACCTACCGGCAACCTCGACAAGAAGAACAGCATCATCGTTTTCGACATATTTAAACAATTGGCCGAGGAGCATCAGCAAACCTTGCTTGTTGTGACACATGACGATGAGTTTGCAAAGAAAACCCACCGCATCATCGAAATGGAGGACGGCAGGATTATCAGACAGTGAATATCATGCCGGGGAATGTGTGAATGATATAAGTTATTTACTTTATTGTGTAACACTTACATCCGGTTACCTGATCATCTTTGCAGCGGTGATTTAAATAATTTCCAAAATTGACGGGGACTATTTAGCTGAATAGAATATTATTTCACACTTATATACATAAATAAACACGAAAAATAAAAACTACTGAGATTGCTTCAAAAACAAAATGGTCCATCGACATGGATCATAGTGAAATTGGGTTTAAGGTAAAGCACCTGATGATCGCACACGTTAAAGGCGGGTTCAAGAAATTTGATGCGAGTATTTATACCACCGGAAATGATTTTACGACTGCGGAAATTGATTTATGGATTGATCCTTCTTCCATCACCACAAACAATGCACAACGCGATGAGCATCTGAAAAGCAGTGATTTTTTTGATGTTCACCATCACAAGCAAATCACCTTCACTTCAAGTACCATTGGAGAGCCTGACCATGAGGGAAATCATGAATTATGGGGGGAACTGACCATGATTGGGGTTGCAAAAATCATAAAGTTGAATTTGCAATTCGGCGGAATTGTACACGACCCATGGGGAAATGAAAAGGCGGGATTTACCGTTACAGGAAAAATTACCAGAAATGACTGGGGTCTGGTTTGGAACACACCCATGGAAACTGCCGGACTCATGGTGAGCGAGGAAGTGACTATTTTATGTGAAATAGAACTTAAGAACATTGGGATGAACGATCTCAATATGGAAATGGATCCGACAGCCCTGATGAAAATGAATCAGAACGTGTGAATAATGTAATTTCTTTTCAATATTATGTAACACTCAGGCCTGGAAAGCAGGTTACCTTTGATTAAACTTCTAAAACAAATAATTATGCCACTCTTCACAATTTTAATCGTACTGGTCGTTGCCGGTGTTCTTCTATGGCTTGTTAATACATACATCCCCATGGATCACAAAATCAAGTCCATTTTCAACGTCGTCGTTGTTGTCATCGTAGTTGTATGGCTGCTGAAGATTTTCGGACTCTTCACCTACCTGACGAATATCACCGTATAGTGATCAAAATCATTAATTTTGCAAATTATGAATGTTAAAAGAATCTTTGGGGCTTTGTTAACAGTTCTCGGAATCGGAAGTCTGATTTATGCTGCCGTAGTATTTGTTAACCTTTCAGGCGGCACGCGCGACATTAAAGCGTTACTTATTTTCAGTATTCTCGGTCTGATATTTTTTATTGCCGGTATTGGTTTGATAAGAACCACCAAAGACGAATCCTGATTTTTGTATGAGTTCATTAAAAACCTGGGTTACCGGTGTCATTTTTATTATACTGTTGTTCACCACAACACTGACCAGCGGGCAATTATCCGTTGATACAACCCGATTACCACAGGCTGAATTTGACAGTAACTACCTGGCTGACTATACCAATTTGTTAACAGCCAGGTTGTTTCTGCTTTTTCAGAATGCTTCGTTGCTTGTCAATACTCCCGACGAAAACATTGCTAAAATCGTTTATCGGCCAAATGTCAATCTCCGTATCGGGCTTGCGGGATTCTGGAAATGGTTTGGACTGGGATTATCCATCAATAATCCTTTTTACAAAACAGATCCCGACGCTTACGGTAAAACACGTACCGTTGATCTTCGTGTAAATGCTTTCGGCCGAAAAATTGCAGGGGAATTATTCGTTCAGAATTACAAAGGGTATTTTATCAGCTCACCGGAACGGCCGGATGGAACGCATTATATTATTCCTGATATGGCAACCTTCTCCTTTGGTATTGCCGGCTATTGGATTTATAATTCCAAAAAATTCTCCATTCGTGCAGCCTTTATTCAAAATGAGCGTCAGAAAAAGAGCGCCGGCAGCCTGGTAGTCAGGCCCGCATTTCTCTTTTACCGGCTTTCATCTGACCAGGGGATCATTCCCGCAGAACTAAAGGATGCATACCATATTCCTTTGACAAACCTTGTGACCAGTGGTGAGTTTTATACCTTGGGACTATCACCGGGATACGCCTATACCTTTGTCTTCCTGAAAAATATTTATATCACGGCAGCTTTATTTCCGGGCTTTGCCGTTCAGCTCTATTCATTCAGCAATGAGGTTAAATCATATTCAAATTCTGAATTTTCCTTTCAACTCAGTGGCAGGTTCGCGGTTGGATACAATTCGGATAAATGGTTCCTGGGAGGCTCCGTTCAAACAGGATTCAATGAAATTACCGACCACCTCAGCAATGCATTGTTTACCTATGATGTGGCTCAGTTCCGACTGTGGGGCGGAACACGGTTTGATATTTTCAGGAAGAAGAAAAAAAACTGAACGGAAGGTAGCGTCAAAGTGTGAATGATGTAACTTTTAATTAAAATAGTGTAACGATTCTCAAAATAATTGGTGGTAAATTTGTTTCTGTTGATCATTGTATTCAATTTGAACCTAAGTATGTTGGATCGAGCAATATTAATCTTTTTTCTATTTGCGGGTGTTTTATTTCATGCGGAAGCGCAGGAAAAAACAGATACCTTGGCAACACTCCAAAATGATACGGTTCCTAAAAAGCCGGACACGTTAATCATTACAGCAGAACCGCAAAATATTGCACCACAGAGTTCATTCATGCACGGATATGCCGCCTCTTACTGGACAGACTCCAAGGCGGTTTTCACCAATCCATTCCATTGGAAAACTGGTCAGATCATTGCTGCCGCAGCAATAACCACAGGAACACTGGCGCTGATCACCTGGGGTGATAAGCCCATCCAGAATTTTTTCTATCATAACGAATCCGTTTTTATCAGTAAAAGCTCCTATTATTTTTTTAGTCCACTGGGCACCGGAATTATCAGTATTCCTACATTGGGCGTGTTTTTTGCCTGTGGAGTGATCTGGAACAATAAAAAAGCTAAGGAAACCGGATTAAAGGGGTTGGAAGCCTACGTGATTACTGTTGTATTGACGAACGTGATCAAGCAGGTTGCTCACCGGCACAGGCCCTATCAGGATGATCCTCCAAATCCTTATGCCTGGGATGGACCATTCAGTTGGGGTGGGGAATATGGACCATTGGGCTATAATTCATTTCCCTCGGGCCATTCTTCAGCCATTTTCGCGGTGGCAACGGTTGTTGGTCTGGAATACTGGGACACGAAATGGGTTCCCGCTGTCAGTTTTGGGCTTGCCGGTTTCACAGCGCTTTACCGGCTGGCGGTCAACGACCACTGGGCATCGGATGTTTTGTTCGGCTCAGCGTTGGGCTTTGCCGTTGGCAGCATGGTGTATTTTAATGCCAACAAGAAACTTCAGATCATTCCGGTAAGTTCAACGGGAATGGGCGCAACCCTGGTTTATCACTTTTAATTATAATATCCTCTGCGTTGTTTATCTTCCAGGAATATCAGGAGAAATATTTTTTGTTCCGTCTGGATTGAATGAACAACCGGCATTCCACGCTGATGTAAATCATTGTAATATAACTGAGCCTCACAGCCTATGCTAAGATATTTGTAAATGTTAACCGTGATTCTTGGTTTGATAATGTGGATATAATTATTTCCGTTTGCCCCAACGTAGGTGCGCATCCAGTAAAAATAATATCGCAACGTTGCTGTTGCATACTTTCCAAGGTTAAATGTGCTTTCAAACTTTGATTCCATGCCACCCACAAAGTTATAATCCCTCACCTGGGTCGTATCGATAACGAACTTTGTGCTGTTGCCTCCAAAAGGTACCAGGGCGATATGGATACTGGTGTAGAGATTGCTTGCTTTGCTCAGCGGATACTTGGAAATCACTCCGCAGCCGAAACCAATAGTCCCCAATTCAAATTTATTGTTATCCCAGTAATCATAATACTGATATCCTCCGATAAGCAGGGCCAGTTTTCCCATTTGAGCATTCTTGCCAAATAAGATTCCATATCCCAGGATATTATCAAGGTATTTCCTTCCCACCCCAAAATTTAAATCCACCCGGAGTTTGAAAAAATCAAACGGCTTACGTTTCCGTAGTTCAAACGGATTGCCATAATCAAACTGGATGTTGAACATTGCGCTATACCGTCCATGTCCGAATACATTGTAAGGGACCTCATTTAAGATGCGGGCCCCTCCATACAATGAAATATTGATCGGTTCTTTTTCATACACTTCCTTGTTTGTCCTCCTGAACGATTTTCCCTGGATAAGCCTGTTAAAACCTCTCATGGGATCAACCAATCCGGCGGCGATTTCACGGAAAACCCGTTGCGCTCCTCTTGTCCTGTCATCAAGGATATTGGAACTTAATCTGTAAAATATTTCTCCGAAAAAAGTACCGTTAACCGGGGTGTAAATAATATCATTATAGGAAGGACGGGTATTTTCCCCGAAATATTCCCACATGAGACTGCCTCCGAGTGCAAAACAGAATGATTGATAAAAGTTATAACCATTCGCACGCCCTGCATTGTATGACAAGGTTCCCGAATAGGGATGGCCGATGAAATTTATGCCAAACCGGTCGTTGTCCCATTCCAGCCCGTTTGTTATATTGTATTTCCACGATGAGAAACCGATGTGTGCATAATCAGCATTTAACGCATACCGGTCCAATGCCCATGTGAGGGTTAGCGCCCCCAGCACTTCAGTGGAGGGTATCCATAGCGGGTATCGTTTATTATACGCGGTATCATCTTCTAGCAAGTCTCCGTATTTATTCTGTTTTGTGGTGTCAACGAGTCCACTTTTTTTTGGTTCGTTGCCAACGGAATCCGAAAGTGTTTTTACTTTAACATCTTCAATCTTTTTGAGCTGATTTTCCCTTGTTCCCTTTCCTGGTACAATTGTATCATTGGGAGCCACCTTTCTGGGGTTTTGCTTCGGTACGTCCTGCCCGTACGTAAAGGGAGAAATAAAGAGGAAAAATGCAAGGATATATATTGTTTTCATAAAAAACCAGGCTAAAAGGATGGAGGTCCATTTATTTGCCCGATGGTAAGTTTTTCACTTTCAGGAACTACATTGATCCCGTTTTCTGTTTTTTGGAGAATCTCCACCGACAATCCAAAGACATCGCGAAAAATGTCTTTTAGCTCTGCAATATTCATGGTGGGTAGCACTTCCACGGTGCCTTCATTGTGGATGACCCTGCACTCCTGCAATGTTTTACTGCTGTGAGCCACCAGTTTTTCAGATGGGGCGCCTCCCGATTTATTCGGTTTTGCATGGAATGCAATTTTTAACCCCGGAAACGAAGTGGTAAACTCTTGCTGAATAGCCGCAATGGTTCTATGATTATTAATTTCAATTTTCATGGTAGTCCTGTCCTTTCTGGTCATGATGACCATTATTGCCGTTGTTGCCATTGTTGCTATTATGCTGCTTTGGATGATGGCCCTGGTTATAATTTCCCGACTTGCCGGGGAAGGGGGGATGGCCCATTCCAACACAGGATGACAGGAGTGCGACCCATGCGATCATGAAGATTACGAGTAAAATCTTGAACTTTTTCATTTCTGAAGGTTTAATTAATGAAGTTGTTTTTCATATTGCAAAGGTCAGGCCTCATGCTACAGAAACTGTTACACAATTCCGGAAAGGAGTTACATCATTCACACATTGGCAGCAAGGTGACCGTCTGGTGAGAAAACTAAATGGGGGATTGATTCTAGAAAACGGAGACTAATGCATCATTAATCTCATACATCTCTCTTCGTTGGAATGATGAACAGAGGAACGGAAGTATGATGCAATACACTTTGTGTTACACTTCCCATCACAATGTTCTCCAACCATTTCCGGCTGTGGGAGCCCATTACAATAATATCGGCATGAATGGTTTTGGCGGTTTTTAAAATGGTTTCAGCAAACTCACCCTCTTCAACCCGGATTTGAATGTTGTCGTCGCCAAGGTGATGTTTTGATTTGTCGAGAAAATGCTGAGATGCTTGTTTTAGTCCTTGAATACTATCCAATGGAATGGTCTCCAGATTGCCGGAATATCCCATGATCGGGGAAAATTCTGTTGAAGAATAATAAACCGGATCTGATATGACATGCAGCAAGGTAACCGTTGCATTCATGGCTTTGGCCATTGCATAACCTGTTTCAGCTACTTTTTGCGCGGTTTGATTATAATCGAGCGCGATTAATACTTTTTGAATCGTCTTTGTTTTCATGGTGTTTTGTGATTTATGCAATTATACATTATCTTCATCAAGGTCGTTGTGATTATCACTCCCTAAACTATAGTAATTATTCTCTTCATCTTCGTTCCCGATTTTTTCTTGTTCGTCATCCAATTCTGCGCCCGGAACATCCAGGTCGGAGGTTGTAGCAAGATGATGAACATCCGTTTCTTTTCTTCTTCCGACGTCTTCATTTTCATCGAGGTCTTTGATTCTGGAAATATCCTCCGGATCAATGTCCGCCACTTTTTGGGATTTACTGTAAATGTCTTCGCCAGGAGGATATAACGGGTATCCCAGGAGATTCTGTGGTTCATCGCTGCCGGGATGATGTTCGGGGCGGTTTGCTTTATCGTCTTTGGATTTCATAACGGTTGGAGAATTACTGAACTGCTAAATTAAGCAGCTACAGATGGAACTGTGTTACAGAATTTTCGGAAAAAGTTACATCATTCCCACATTGACAGGAATCAGGCTTCTGCATTTCGTTCTCTTCTCTTCTTTTTCTGCCCGGACTTGAAATCCCCGGTGTAACAGTAAAAATTATACTCGTCATCTTCACTGCCATCATTTTCCAGGTTAAAATCGAATTCTAACCCTGAAAACACCAGTTGCTGCCAGTCAGGCTGATTCTTATTCTCGCTTTTTGTTTTCATATAGCTATATGAATTTTGGAAGCACTAAAATAAATAACCCGGAACGAAAATGTGTTATATTTTAATTGAAAAAGTTTACATTATTCACACTTTTTTAGTGTGAAAAGCGGAGGAGAAATTCTGAAAATACCAGTCGCTTAAAAATCTGAAATATCAACGACTGACAGCAGACACTGGTGATCTTCCTCTGTAATGATTCCTTCCATATAAACAAGGCATAAAGGATTGTTGTCATAGCCAAGCATCACTTTACAAAATTCTTTGGCTTTGCCGGCATATAATTTACTGAAGAAATTGTTAAATACCGGTCTTGATTCTTCGGCGATGAAAAGTTTAAAGTTGCTGTTTATCAATGCAAAGCGTTTATCACCGAGCATTTCGGCAGCAGTGAAGTTCAGATCGCGGATAGCTCCTTCAGCATCGAGGGTGAAATAGCCCATGGGGGCAAAATCATACAACATGGTGTATTTTTTAAGCGCTGCCTCGGCCGTTTCATTTGCCTGGCGCAACTCTTCATTCTGCATTTCCAATTCAATCTGATGTACCTGGAGTTCATGCAGAAGCTTTTTAACATCAGATTCAATGGCAGGCTTGTCCGGTTCCTGGTGATTTGCTTTCATCTGTTTCTCTGCTCTGATCCGAAGCAATTGGGCATCATTCAACTCGTGTTCCAGATTATTCATGGTTTTGTTTTTTTGTGATCATCATTATTCCTTCAACTATCTGCAGGTTGTTGCGCAGTACATATATCGACCATTCAACAACAGGCATGCTTTCGGATGGTTGCAACTGCATGGTAAATTTGCCATCGGTGGCATTGTTCATCAAGGTGTTCATCTCATTTTTAGCGCTTTTTCTCACCGGTTCCGGAACAAACAATTGAAAATAATCTTTGTTTATCATGTCCTCCTGTTTTTTGCCTGCAAATTTTTCAGCTTCAGAATTCATTTCCAGTATTTTCCAGTCAGCCGACAGCCGGATAATTATATCGGAGGAGGCTTTTAATAATACACAATTTATCTGCTGTGTTTCGTGAAATTTCACTTCGGTCTTTCTGAGATTCGACATGTTGATGAAAGTGATGACCAACCCATCGATCCGGTCATCAAAAGTGCGGTAAGGCATAATGCGAACAGTAAACCATCGTCCATCCCTGGCAGGAATTTGTTTTTCAATGAAGATGAGTGTTCTCAATACTTCCCTGGAATCGGCTGCAACTTCGGGGTAAATAAGGTCGGAAACCTGGTCGGTAAACGGCCTTCCGATATCGCTTTTTATCAGTTTAAAAATTGTGGTAACCTGGATGGTATAGCGACGGATGTTTAGTTCCTTGTCGAGAAACAACGTTGCAATGTCGGTACTGTTGAGCAGGTTTTTCATGTCATTGTTCACCCGGGAATAATCATCAACTTTCGACTGTAATTCGGCGTTCACGGTCTGAAGTTCCTCGTTCAGACTCTGCATTTCCTCTTTCGAGGTGGTGAGTTCCTCATTGGTTGACTGAAGTTCTTCATTCGTGGATTGCAACTCTTCGTTAGTGGATTTGAGTTCCTCCTGGGAAGTCTGCATTTCTTCAAAAGTACTTTGCGTCTCTTCACGCATGTGTTGTAACTCTTGCTCCAATTCAGAATGTCTGATGCGGTCAAATGACCTTTTTTCCTTTGTCGTTTTAAGTTTAATGTCATTATCCTCCGGTACATCCGTAAATAGGATCATTAACATGCCGCTCAGAGGCTCTGGTTTATCAATCCATTGAATTTTAATATCTAAGGTT
>JBAXFM010000192.1:0-10162 GCA_037139855.1 Bacteroidota bacterium | reverse complement strand
TTCAAGGCAAAGGATTTCGGTTTACGGCCATGCATATTGCACATACGCTCCATGTCAAAGGGTTTGTGCAATATACCGGCGACCATGATATTCTTATAGAGGCCGAAGGTGATGAAACGTCACTCAATGACTTCATTGAGTGGTGTACCACCGGTCCTTTTTCTTCTCAGACTTCCAGCATCAGGATCATTGAAACCGATGTAAAAGGTTATCAGTCTTTCGATATCCATAACACCGGCCATGAGCAAACTACCCAACCTTCCATTACACCGGCACGAAGCCAGATCAGCCGGTTTTTCAAAAGAATTGTTCATATGCTCTCATAACAACCTGAAACTGTTTTAACCAAAAATAATTTGTCTGTTTATTCATTTTAAAGCTATCCCAATGAAAAACATTTTTACTTTTCTTCTTTGCCTGGCATTATCCGCCATGGTGTTTGTGCAAACGGCACAGGCTGTGAACGAAACCAAAACCGTGGGCTCTTCTGGCGCCGATTACGCATCCCTGAAAGACGCGTTTGACGCCATCAACGCGGGATCACTCACAGGGGCTGTTACCCTGCAGATTATCAACGGAGGCAACCCATATGGCACCACAACAGCAACTTTAAATGCCAGCGGCGGCCCGGCCAATTACACATCTGTGCTGATTTACCCTACATCAGCTGGCAGTTACATCAGCTGTCACAACGCAGGATCCGGCACTCCGGCCATTATCCTGAACGGAGCCGACCATGTAACCATTGACGGCCGGGTCAACCAGACCGGATCAACGCCGTCGCTTTTTATCCGATGCACCTACAGGCAGGCCATTCTCTTCAACAACGGAGCCTGCAACAATGTGATAAAATATTGTATATTAAGAGGTTCATACGATAACGCATCTGTGGGAGGTGTGATTAATTTTGACAATACCGGTGGCGGAAATAGCAATAACACACTGGATAACAACACAATAACTTTTCAATCAACCCGAGTTTCGGTGGCGCTGAGATCGGAAGGAGCCACAGGGAACATCAATTCAGATAACATCATCAGGTACAACAACTTTGAAAATCTTATTTCCAATACCTACAGTGAAAAGAATGTACTTGCGTTGGTGGATTACAATTCAGGATGGACCATCGAGGGTAACAGTTTTTATCAATCAGACAATATTGTGCCTACAGGACCCGGAGAACACCTTATTATCAGTATCGGAAAACTTGGCGGTACCTACCCCGGCTCATTTATCATTTCCGGAAATTATATCGGAGGAAGCGCTTCCCAATGCGGTGGATCGGCCCTCACAAAGACCAATGCCAATACTAACGATTTCTATGCGATATATTGCAACCTTCCGGCCACAAGTACCGTTAGCATCCAGGGCAACACCATAAAAAATATTTCATGGTCCAACGCTTCCTACGCGAGCGGAAAGGTTATATTCGTTTATGGCGGGGTGGATGCCAGCATTGGGAATGTCACGGGAAATACCATCGGGGAATCAACCGGCAGTGGCTCAATCACATTTACAAATGGCGCGACGAATGGTTCATTCAGCGCCATAACTATGAATAATACAGGAACCGCCGATATCAACAACAATGTTATCGGATCGATAAAAACCGCAGGCACCGGGGCTTGTAACCTGATTGGAATATCCAGGTACAATACCGGGGCAACCACCATTAAGGACAACAATATCGGCAGTATTGATGCAGGAACGACAAACAGCATGTGGGCGGCTTCAACAACCACCGATCAACAGGATGTGAGAATGATTGACGCAGGTGGAACTGGAAATGTTGAAATATCCGGCAACACAATCTCAAAAATAACCAATGATTGCGGCTCAACGAATAAAACTGACGGCACCTATGCTATTTTCGCCCATGGCGATGGAAATTATTCGATCACCGGGAATGTGATACATGATATGACCACCTCCAGCCACAGAAGCGGTGCGGCCCTGGCCGGAATCGTTCCTTCAGCCACATTCACCGGCACTTTGACCGTTTCTCAAAATACCGTTTACAATCTTAACGCCACGTACGCAAGTTATACCGGAACTGTGACAGGCATTGCCTGCGCAAATTTCGGAACAGGTGTTTCAGTGGTCTCAAATAATTTTGTAACCGGACTTCATGCCACCGGGGCGAGCGCCTCGGGAACAATCACCGGGTTGGAAATCTCAAGCGGGGCGGCAACCGCATCGAACAACATCATATCGCTGGGGAACAGCACCGGAACGGAACCAATTGAATTCAGGGGGATTTCTGATGCCGGCGGGACCACTGCAAGGAGCTATTATTTTAATACAGTAAGTATTTATGGCAATTCCGGATCTGCAACTAAAAACTCCTATGCCTTCAGATGCTCTCCCGCGGGAGGTGACAAAAACTTCAGGAACAACATTTTCTCGAATGTCCGTTCGGGGCTTTCAGGCGCGTTTCACTATGCCTATTATATTTCGACCGCCAGTGGCGCCCTTATCTCCGATTACAACGACTACTATGTTTCAGGAACCGGTGGCGTACTGGGTTTTTACGGAGCATGGTTGTCAACGCTTGCTGATATCCGAAACGCAACAGGTGGCGATCTTCACAGTAACAATACCAATCCCGTATTTTTGAATACAAGCGGAGCCATGGCGGCTGATTACAAGCCAAACACATCACCACTTGCCGGGATTGCCGGTACGGGGGTCACCACCGACTATGCCGGATTGACCAGGGAGGCAACGCCCACCATGGGGGCTTTTGAGGTGCTGGTAACCACCCAGGCCGCCACATCCATTACAACCACAACCGCTACCGGCAACGGCACGATAGTCGTTGCAGGATCATACACCAATCGGGGTTGCATCATTTATGAATATTCAGATACAGATAAAACCATCGGCGATCCGGGAGTGGTAAACCAGGCAGCTTCAGGCAGTTTCGGCACGGGACCCTTCACGGCAAACTTTACCGGGTTGAGCGTTGGCTCCCGGTACAATTCGAGGGCACATGCCACAAAATCAGGCATCACCTGTTATGGCAACCGGGTTGCTTTTTATACGCCATGCAATGTTCCATCGGCACCAACTGTTGGCAATCCAAAAGCTACATCGCTCGATGTCTCGGTAAATATAAACGCAAACCCGGCAGCTACTGAGTTTTGCATCAATGAAACCGGTTCCGGCCTGTTTGTACAGGCCAATGGCAAACTTGGTGTTGCCGAAGTTTGGCAAACCGCCGCAGCCTGGGGGACAAAACAAGTTGGCGGGCTTATCCTGGGTACAACATACACCTTCAGGGTAAAGGCGAGGAACGGCGACAACGTTGAAACCGCATACAGTTCCACTGCTTCCGGGGTTACTACCATTATACCGATCATCAGGACCGGATCCATTGGCTGGATTGAAGGCAATCATTATGATGATGCAACGGTGTGGGATGTTCTTGCGCTATCGGGTGACGGTCAAACTGCATTTGCCAGTGCCTACTGGGGATCAACTTACAGATATAGCGGCGGCGTGTGGACCCCGTCGGCAACAACTCCTGCCAGCGCATACCTTGACAATCTGTCAATGTCGAATGACGGCAGTTTTGCCCTGGCCGGCGGCGATTACAGACTGAACAGATATTCATCCGGCGCCTGGGCTGTTACTACCATACCAGGTTATTCCGGTTATATCTGGCCATGTATTTCCGTGTCCGGGGATGGCAGTAAAATGCTTGCCGGGGCAAGGAACGGCAGGATGTATCTTTACAGCGGCAATAGCTGGGTTGAAACCCGGCCGGCAGGCGATGCGAATAAATACTGGATTTCGGCTGACATGTGTGACGACGGTTCCGTCATCATTGCCGCTGTAGGTTATGACAACACCTATCCCGCTGAAGCCGGAAGAGTCTATTTAAGCACAGATGGCGGTACAACCTGGACAGAGATCCGCCCTGATGGCAATGCCGACAAAGTTTGGAAAGGCGTATCTGTATCCCGTGACGGGAATGTTTTATTTGCCGTTTACCAGGGCAACAATAATGTTTTCAAATCCATTGACGGTGGCGCAACCTGGACATCGGAAAATCCGAACCCGCCCTATGGGGCCGACTTTAACTGGCGAAAAATCGAAGCCTCATACTATGGCAACGAGGTGGTTGCATGCGATCCCAATGGTTCGCAATATTATTATTCCAACGGCGCATGGCAAATCCTTGAGTTTATTCCCGGTAAAACCGGTGCATGCTGTTCCAGCGATATCTCGCTGAGCGCCGAAGGAGACAAGATACTTGCTTCGGGAAATTCAAGGACCTATATGTCTGTATATCAAAACGCCATTTCAAATATTATTTTTTCTTCGGCTATTGCAACCGGTACAGTAACTGAAATTGGCGGGCCGGCTGCTACCCAGCATGGATTCGTATGGAGCAGTACCGTTACGGTTCCTACCATTGCATTGTCAACAAAAACCGGGGAAGGGCCCATCACCCTGAATGGTCCGTACCAAAGCAATATTACCGGCCTTACCATCAATACACGCTATTACATCCGCGCTTATGCCACCAGTGCCGGCGGAACCGTTTACGGCGATGTTACCACTTTCCGCACAGGCGGTTTCAAATATGTTGATTATACGAAGGCCGGCGGCGCCAACAATGGCACCTCATGGACCGATGCCTACACCGAATTATACAGCGCCCTTGATGCCGCGAGTGAAGGGGATCAGATATGGGTAGCAAAGGGCACCTATAAACCCAAGCATGGCAGTTCATCGCGCGATTCATCGTTTGTGATCCCGAGCGGCGTAAAGGTTTATGGAGGGTTTGCAGGAAATGAAGCCAACCTGGCCGATCGAAACTGGGAAACCAATGTCACCATCCTTAGCGGCGATATCGGAGCATCAGGAGATGTTACTGACAATGTTTATCATGTTGTACGGTTCTCCGGCGCAAATACCGTTACCACTCTCGACGGGTTTACCGTTACCAAAGGCTACGCTAACGGCGGCATTGATAACTCCGACCTGCCGGGCAATGCCGGAGGCGGTATTTATAATGACGGATCAGGCAATGGCAAAATGAGCAACCCGCAGATTGCCAACTGTATCATCAGTTACAACTATTCCAATTACCAGGGAGGAGGCGTTCACAACGAAGCCAATGTGGGCGAATCAACGGAAACTGCCGGTACGGCAAGCCCAACCTTTACCAATTGTACCTTTGCCTACAATACTTCCAGGCTGGATGGCGCCGGCGTAAATAATGAGGGCGAATTCGGCGGCACAAGCAGTCCGGCATTCATCAACTGTACTTTTAACCACAATACGGCATCGGATCAGGGCGGCGGCGTTTACAGCGACGCCGAACAGGGAACCTCCAGTCCGACATTCACCGGTTGCAGCTTTACATTTAACAGCGCTTCTCAGGAAGGCGGGGCAGTCTATAACGATGGATTTTATGGGGCTTCTGATCCTTCATTTACCAACTGCACTTTTACGTCAAATCATGCCGGATATACCGGAGGAGCGATCAATAACAAAGGAAACGGCACGGGGGAGAGTTCACCAGCCATTACCTCCTGCACATTTACGTCAAATACTGCAACGAATGATGGTGGCGCTATCAATACGGATGGATTTGACGGGGCAATGAACAATCCATCCATCACTCAATGCACCTTTACCAATAACCATTCGGATGCCGACGGAGGGGCTGTTTACAATTATTCCGCAGGCGGAAGCACGGCAAATGCAACCATTTCCCAATGTACCTTCACGGGCAATACTGCTGCATCCGATGCCGGCGCACTGATGAATGAAGTATTTGATGCCGGCGGGGTTTCCAGTCCGACCATTACCAATTGCACTTTTACCAATAATTCATGCAGCAATGTGGATGGCAAAGGCGGAGCCGTTCTGAACCAGGGCTATCCGGGAGTAAGCAGCCCTGATATCCTTGATTGCAGTTTCACCTCAAATTCAGCCGACCGGGGCGGAGCGATTTGCAATTATGGCCGCGACGACTCAGGAAATGACGGAATCAGCAACCCGACGATTTCAAATTGTGCTTTCAAAGGAAACACCGCAAACGGAACCAGCAGTTTCGGCGGCGCCATATTTAATTATGGCCGGTCGGATGGCGAAGTAAGCCCGGTTTATACCAATTGCCTTATCTCCGGAAACATAGCTAAAAATGGTTCAGCCGTTTACAACAATGACGGTTCGGCTGAATATATCAATTGCACCATGACCGGTAATTATGCCACTGCCACAAACGGTGGTGCATTTTACAGCAAACGTTATTCAAGTTCATCAGGCACTTTGCCCGGCCCGTTCATTGAAAATTGTATCATCTGGCATAATAATGATGTTTCCATCTTCAATGCCACCAACGAAGGCACTCCATCTCCGATTATCTCTTATTCCGACATCCAGGGCAGCGGCGGCAGTTCAGCCTGGGTATCATCCTTTGGAACCAATGAAGGAAACAACATTGACAGCGATCCCGTATTTGCATCGAAAATCATCCTGAACGGAAATCCAACCAACGCCGGAGATTTAAGGCTTACCGAAGATTCTCCCTGCGCCGACGCCGGTCAGGACTCTTACATTTGGGAACTTTTTGATATCCGCGGAACCGGTTTTGGCCGTAAATTGCTGAAAACAGATCATACCCAAACCGGCCCTGTCGACATGGGCGCTTATGAATGCAAACAGGGAACCGACCCGCTGAGCCCGATGCCGAGCCTTGTGACGACCGCAGTTACAAATATCACGAATGCCGGTAGCGATACCGGCGGCGAATCTATCCAGGATAACGGCGCGGCCATCACCGAAAAAGGGATCGTATGGGGCAGCACTGTCAATCCGGTGTTGACCGACCATAAGATCGTTTGCCCCACTGCCGGCACCGACCCCTATACGTTGTCAATCACCACGGCAGACATCTCAACCACCATCCATGTCAGGGCTTATGCAACCAACGCAGGCGGAACGGCTTATGGCGAAGACCTGGCTTTCTCCACCCTGGCCAATGTACCCGATGCCCCGACGGTTGAAAACCTGAACCCCGGTAAACTGAAAGTAACGGTCAATGCCAACGGCAACCCAACAACAACAGAATTTGTGATCAGGGAAACAGGCGGTAATTTTGTACAGGATGACGGATCTCTCGGAGCATCTGAAATCTGGAGAACAAAAGCTGACTGGGGCACAAAAGCCATTATTGGTCTCACGGCAGGAACTGAGTATGGCTTCAGTGTTAAAGCCAGAAACGGCGACCTGGTGGAAACGGCATACAGCGCTACGTCTTTTGGAACACCAGAGGATGTTCCTGCCCCTAATTGGATTTACACTAATATTATTGCAGGCTGGAAGCAAATCCGTCCATCTAACAACTGGTATATCACAGTTTCAGGAGATGGTTTTACTGTGGTGGCTGCGTGCGGCAGATTAAATATGTCAACAGACTACGGATCAACATGGACTAATCTGGAACCCACTGGAAATAATGACGGTGGATGGGGTAAGCCGGCCATGTCATATTCAGGTGACACAATTTTGGTTGGCTCTTATTCAATAGATGGTAGGTTATGGAGATCATACAATAAAGGATTAACCTGGACTGAAATAAGACCGGCAAACGTCAATAAAAATTACAGGTGGTACGGTATGAGTGTATCTAAGGATGGCATTTATATGTATGCCACAAAAACGGGTGGGTCTGAAATAAATATCACTTTCAGGTCAGCAGATGCTGGTGCAACCTGGACAGCTCTTCCTACAGGTATGTTCACACAATATGCCTCCGGTACTGGCGGCGTCGCCTTTTCTGCTGATAACAGCATTCAATTCATGGGAGGCGACCGTTTGTACAAATCCATCAATTTCGGTTCAACATGGAGTTTGTCGTACCCACCAACCGGAGCGCAAAATTATTACTATCCAAACATATCCGACGATGGCCTCGTTTTTACAGTAGTTAACGCCTCTACCAATACATACTGGAGATCAACTGATGGCGGACTCAATTGGTCGCAATTCTCGCTCGTTGGAGCTTATTCATTGGCAATGTCAAGGGATGCAAAATTGCTGTTGGCGGCTAACAGATCAAATCCGATCTATTTCAGCAAAGATTATGCAGCTACCTGGAAAGCAATGGAACCTTCAGGCTCAAGCATATGGAACAATGCAACAATGTCAAATGATGGCAGATACGTTTATCTGGCAGGGTATAATGGTGCTTGTGACAAAGCGATTATGGCTGCCTTCGATCCCGTTACAGATGTTACCGCCTCTGCTACCGCAAACATTTCCTCTTCAAATGGCGTTGATCCAACGGTGAGAGGAACCATTTACTACGAATACACGGATACCGACAAGGAATTGGGGAATCCGGGGGTCTCCTCTACATTTGAAAGCGGAACATTTGGCCCGGGAGTTTACCCGGTCAACCTTACCGGACTAACTCCCAGCATGCACTACAATGCAAGGGCGTATGCCACAAACTCTGTGGGCACAGGTTACAGCGAACGTACCGATTTCTGGACGCTTGCCACGGTACCCGGTGCACCAACCGTGAATAATCCGGGTTCTTCAACACTGGATGTAACTGTAAATGAAAATGGCAATCTTCCTGCCACCGAATATTGCATTAACGAAACCAGTACATCAAAATTTGTGCAGGCGAACGGAAGCCTTGGAGCCTCCCCGGTGTGGAAGACCGCTGCTATTTGGGGTATCATTACAGTGACCGGCCTCACGACGGGAACAACCTATACTTTCAAGGTAAAAGCCCGCAATGGCGGAGGCGGGGAAACCGCATACAGTGAAACCGCTTCAGGGATCCCTGTGGCCAGTCCGGAGGTTTCAACACAAGCTGCAACAACCATTACAGCTACCACTGCCACCGGAAACGGCAATGTTACCAGCATCAACGGCTCTGATGTTACCAACAGGGGTGTGATCGTTTATCCCTATACCAATACGAATAAGGTGATTGGCGGGTTGGATGTTACCAACTTTGATGAAACCGGTACATTTGAAACCGGTGCGTTTACCCAGCCTTTTGTCTCGTTAACTGCAAACACCCGCTACAATGTCCGTGCCCATGCCACCAATGCCAACGGAACTGGTTACGGCACCCGAATTGATTTCCGTACACTGGCCAATGTACCTTCAGCGCCAACGGTTGATAATGCAACTGCCACAACCCTGGATGTAACCGTGAATGTGAACGGTAATTCTGCCAATACTGAATTTGTTATCCATGAAACGTTCAGCGGCAAATATCTGCAAGCAAACGGAACCCTCGGGGCAACAGTCGTTTGGCAAACAGCAGCCAACTGGGGAACGAAAACCGTTTCCGGGCTTTCAACAGGAACTACCTACACTTTCGAAGTGAAAGCACGCAATGGCGACAATGTTGAGACTGCTTACGGTCCTTCCACTTCTGCCAACACCTGCTCCAACCCTGCCAACGGCGGAACCATTGCCGCAGATCAGGCCGGATGCACCCCGTTTGATCCCGCTGAAATTACCAGTACCTCAGAGCCAACCGGATATGTTGGAACACTGGAATACAAATGGATGAGCAGTATTGTGGGCGATGCCTCTGATTTTATTGACGTTACCAGTGCAACAGCTACAACGTACAACCCGGGAGTATTAACCGTAACCACCTGGTACAAGCGAATGGCCAAAGTGACCTGTGCCGCAGCCTGGAAAGAATCGAACGTGGTGAAGATGACCGTTTACCAGTTCAATCCGCCGGTGGCCGGAACTACTAAAACCATCTGCTGGAATACATCCGCAGGCACACTTTCTGCAACAGAAGCCTCCGGCGATTCAGGTCCGTATACCTACCAGTGGCAGTCGAGTTACAATAACACCGACTGGGCCGACATCGACGGCGAAACAGCGCTCACCTATGCTGCCGGCGATCTCTATGAAACAACCTGGTACAAAATTATGGCTACAGACCATGGGCCGTACAACTGTGCCGGTCCGATCGCCAGCAATGTTGTTACCGTAACCGTGCGCGATCCGTTTACCCCTTCGGTACTCAGCAGCGCTACAGGACGGACGACCTGCAACGGTGCTGCTCCCGGACCAATGACCGCTACGCCCACCCTCGGTGGAAGCGGCCCCCCGTTCGTTTACCAGTGGCAGATGAACAACACCGGAAACTGGGAGG
>JBAXFM010000191.1:0-10192 GCA_037139855.1 Bacteroidota bacterium | reverse complement strand
AACCGGAACAGTTTTTTCCGATCAGGGTCTCGGGTCAGCACAAATTCTTTGAAGGTAATCCATGAAAGACGTACCTTCATGAATGTAGATATCTCGCCACCCGGGCGGGTGAAGGCTCCGTTGCTTAACAATGCTTCTCCTTTCCGGCGGATCGTTTCAAAAGAATAAAGCTTTGAAACCGTCTCCATGTATTTGTCAAAGATCGTGATTTGCGACATATTCATGTAATGCAGGGTAGGGAAGTGGCCCACCCCCAATTCCGGGTCACACGACAGCAATCGCCCTTCTTCATTGAACTTCCGGTGGGTCTCTGTTCCTGGTGGGGCATTCAGCAGATGCAGGTTCACATTCGGAAGATGGTGTTCCATGGTGAAATCAAAAATCCGGTCGAATTCTTCGAGTGTGTCATTGTCAAAACCCACCACAAAGCTGGCATTGATGTGGATTCCCGCCGAATGGATTTTATTGATGGCTTCCGCATAAATACGGCCGCCCCGGTTGTGATGCTTTTGCGATTCATCCAGGCTGGCAGGGTTGAGGGATTCAAACCCGACCAGAATGTTGAAACATCCTGCTTCGGCCATTAACTGAAGAAGCTCCTCATCGGTTGCAACGTCGAGACTGCACATGCATCCCCATGAAATTTTCAATGGAATGATGGCCTGCATGAGTTCTTTCGCGTACTTCTTATTGATGGTGAGATTGTCGTCGACAAAGAAAAAATATTTCGAAGGGGCCGATTTGATCTCCTCCACCACATTTTCAATATCGCGGTAGCGCATCTTCCTGCCGAAGTTTTTAGAAACCAGACAAAAATCGCAGTTGAACGGACACCCGCGCGAAACCTGAATGGCCACCTGGAAAATCCGGTCCATGTTGACCAGATCCCAACGGGGAGGTTTTTGGGTTTTATATTCCACATAGGTTTGCGATTCGTAAACCGGTTTCAGGCATCCATGCTCAAAATCAGCCAACGCATGTTCCCATTTGCCTTCTGCTTCGCCTGCAATCACGCAATCCCCGTGTTTCAGCGCCTCTTCCTGCATGAAGGATGCATAGGGACCCCCATAGATTACCTTGCTTCCAAGGGCTCTGTATTGGGCTCCCAGTTCGAATGCCCGTTTTCCGGTTGCAGCGAGGGTGGTAATGCCCACAATGTCGGGCGTTACATTTTCAGGCAATGATTCAATCTCCTCATCAAAAATACGGATATCATAATGATCAGGTGTAAGCGCTGCAATGGTTGGCAGCGCCAACGGAATCATCAACCGCCGCTTACCGAACATTTTCGCCAACTCACTGTGGGCCGGGTAATTCACAAACCGCTGCCGGGGAGAAATCAGAAATAAAGTATATCTTTTAAGTGCAGACAAACCAATTAAAGATTAAAAATTAAAAATTACAATTCGATATTCGATATTCAATATTCGATATTCGATATTCGACATTCATTTCATCCTCAAAACATACCCCGCCTGCATAAACTTACTCACCTCTGTCACAAAACTAAGCACTACATCTCCCGGTTCCAGAGATTCCTCTTTTCTGATCCTGTCGAGACAAAGCAGGGCCATCGGTGGGCCGATGTATCCCATGGTGGACATTTTTGAATACAACGTTTTACGTTCAATACCCAGCACAGCACATTCATCCATGATGAGTTCCGAGATGTGTTTTGAAGGGAAATTGATTTGAAAATATTTAATTTTGTCAATATCTACCGGGTATTGGGCCAGCATGCGTTTCAACCCTTTCAGGAAGACGGAGCCGCCGGGTTCGTGGAAATTTTCACGCAACTCTTCCTGAAACATCTGCGCCAGATGATGGTACCCGAGGTCAAACTCTTCCCTGGGGTTCATAAAGTAGGCCGGACGTTTGTTTCCCATGGCCGATGGTTTCAGGCCTCCGACGGATTCAATGTAATTATATTCAACAAACAGCCCGTTTTTGCAGGCATCGGCAGCCTGCAACACAATGGCTGCTGCGCCGTCGCTCAGAAAATACCGCAAAAAAAGTTCTTCCTTCCTCACCAGCGGCTGGTTGTAGTATTCTGCCACCAATTCTGAGGATGACATTCCCGACGAGATGACCAGGGCAGTTTTATACCTGCCATTCCGGATCAGGTCGGCCCCAAGTAGCAAAGCTTTGTATGCTGATGTACAATTGGCATGGACTGAAATTTCGGCACATTGTTCAATACCCAGCGCTTCCTGGATGCGGACGCTTGCCGTAGGCATCTGATCCTGATGGGCGCTGCCGTAAACAATCAGGTCGATATCCGCCGGGGCCATCCTTGCATCGGCAAGCGCTTCCAGGGCAGCTTTTACCGACATGGTCACATTGTCCTCTGTAAATTCCCGGGTTATCGGATTCAGGGCAAAATGGTAATATTCTACCTCAAGCATCTCCTTCATCAGCAACCTGATCCGCTTGAGCCATTTTTGGATCTTTTCCGGAGCCATGCTCAACTCACCCAGGTAATGATCCACCTCATCGGCCGGGATGGGCGCCCCGGGCAGAAAGGATCCGCTTCCAACTACCCTGACAAATATTTCATTTTCAGACACCTGCATGAAGTGGTTTTAAATATTTATGGAGCGTGAACTCCCGGTCTGCTTTCTTTACTCCACCTGGCAATGCGTTGGCAAAAGCGATGGAAAGCGGGATCACCTCCGTTTTAGGAACGACTGCGTCTACCAACCCCATTTCCCGGGCATCGTCGGCCGGAAAGGTGAGACCGCGCAGAATGATCTCGATGGCTTTGGCCTTGCCTGCAAGTGCGGCAACCCGCCTGATTCCTCCAATGCCCGGCATCAGGTTAAATGTCGATTCCGGCAAACCCAGCACAGTATCTGTGGCACAAATCCTGAAATGGCTAAAAAGTGCCAGTTCAAAGGCCGAACCCAGACAAACGCCCCGGATGGCAGAAATAACGGGGATTTTCAACTGTTCAAGCATCACAAAGCTCTTGTAATTTTTGAGCATGGTTTGCTGGTTTGCCTGGCCGAGCAATTCTGAAATATCAGCGCCTGAGGAGTAATGTCGTCCGTTGCCGCTGATCACCACGGCCTTCAGACCCGGCATGGACGATATTTCGTGCACCAGCGCTTTCATCTCCCTGAAGAACGCCATGGTCATGGTGTTTGAAGGAGGCTGGTTCAGCGTTAATTGCCCGATCCCCTGCATGATGGTCCATTCAAGTGTCATGGTTCAGGCCTCCTCCTTTTTACGACGTTCAGCCTCATCCTGCGCCAGGGAACAAAATAGCCGTGTCTCTTCTTCCATGGCCTTAGCCGGCGAGAGTTCCGATGCATTTTTCAGCGCTTTCATGATGGATCTGATTACTTTGACCGGGCGGTCGTGGGTCATTTTCTGCATCAGGGTCCAGGCATATTCGAATGCCTGGTCTTTAAGGGCAAGGTGATCAATGAGCCCCAGTTTTTTTGCATCCCAGGCGTTTAAGATGTCGCCGCCAAGAATCATTTTTGCCGATTGGGCAAATCCGATCAGTGCAGGAAGTCTGAGGGTTCCTCCCATGCCGGGCATCAGGTAGTGGTTTACTTCCGGAAAAGCCAGTATGGCATTGTCGGCGGCCACCCTGATGTGACAGGCCAGTGCAATTTCCAGGCCACCTCCGAAACAAACCCGGTTCATCGCTGCCATCACCGGAATTTCAAGACGTTCAATGTTGCTTAATAAATCAAGGCCATCGCTCATCAGTTGCTGCAATGCCCCAGGATCGTGACTGGCTTCATAAATTGCATCAAGATTGCCACCTGCTGAAAAGTTTTTCCCCATCCCACGGATGATGATCCCTTTGAGCGTCGCTGTCGATGTCCATTCCTTAAACAGCGCAACAGATATAAATTCAGGATGAGCCAGCAGGTTTGCCGGAGGATGATTCAGCGAAATGATCCCAATATGATCGCGTATTTCAAACGTTGCCCTGTTCAAATGATCCATTTCGTATGATGGTTAAATTCCGGATAAGATTTCTGCCGGAACATCCCGGGGGATTTTATTTTTATCAATGAATATTAACTTAGTTGTTGCCCTGGCAGCGTTCAACCCTGAAGATAGGTTTTTGATTTTTTGCTGAAAAATGAGGTAAGGTTTTTCCTGTGTGCAAAACGATTCAATGACCAGTTCATCATATAGCTTGATTTCACGCTGGTAACGGATATGTACATCTGTTACCACCGGCAGGTTGTCATTTTCCTTTAAAAAATCAACCAAACCCAGTTGCCGGAAGAACTCCCAGCGGGCATGTTCAAAATAGTTGAGATAAACTGCATTGTTGATGTGGCTGTATGAATCAAGCTCATATCCGCGGGCAGTAAGGGTGATGGTCAGTATTTTCGGCATGAGGATTCAGATTCAAATTTCCCTTTAAATTTTAGAAATAACCCGGTACCTGATCCGATGGAGGCAGTGACAATAAACTGTGTACTACTTGTAAACGAGATCAGAATATTGATTTCAAGAATGGGATTCACATAAGGATTAATCATCGACAAAAATTTAATGTTATCGGATTCTGTGAGTATCAGTGGTTGTTTAACCGCTGTTTCAACCAGTTCCCTGATCATTTGGACCTGGCATACACCCGGCACCACGGGATTACCGGGGAAATGCCCCTGATACATCGGATGGGTGTCGCGAAGAGATACCACCGCCATGTATTTTTGGGACGAGGCTACCGGTTCGTCAAGTGTAAATGATAGAATATCATAAAAACTGCCTGAAAGCATGATCGATCTTTTTTATCCTTGGTTCACCGGCAAAAATAGGGAAAAAAGTAACCCGATGAAAAAACGGAAACCCCAAAGAAGCGAATGCTTTTTGGGGTTTCACCGGGAACTAGTTTTCTAAACCAACCACAATTTAGAAAAGCATCTTTGTGCAGACAGGTTGCCTGCCATGAATATGATATAATTAGTTTTTAATGCAACGTACCGAATAACCTTCTGCACGAAAATCATCCAGGGTAAAAGCTTCATTGGTAGAAACCCACAGAATCATCGACTTGGATGTATTGGCTACGGTACTTGTCCATACGCCACCGGAGGTTCCTGCATCGTACACACTGCCATCATAGAACTCACGATATCCTGCAACAGCCCATTTCAATGAGGAGGCGTATCCGCCGGCTGTGTTTTTGGTATTCCAGGAGGCAATTTCGCCATTCATTTCAGTTGCTGTCGGAATCCTGTAACCTGTGGGGCATGGGTTGTTGGGACCCGCAGCGCCCTGCCATAAAAGATTGTTTTGAGGTACGCGCCAATCGCTGGCTGGATGCATCCCTTTGATGTACATCGAATGTCCGGGGGTATTGGTTGAACTTGCTGTGGTGGTAGCGCCGTTCAGGCCAACTCCGGTATAGGCGTTTGACCAGGTGATGCATTGATGACCATCATTCAACCTTCCCCATTGAAACAAGGAGCCGTATCCCTGGAAATCGATGGCGGAAATGGCAACCCGTGCAGCGCCCAGATTGCGGTCGAGCCACACTTTTTCTGTTTTATGGTTAGCAACCTGCATGTAGGTGTAGCTGGTATTACACGAAGTCTGGATAATCGGGGTGTTGCTTACCGTGACAACCTTATAAGTGCATCCGATGCCGCCAAAGGAAACCGTAAAAGTATTGCTGCCGATGACCAGGGGAATTCCATTGCCATATAATATTACATCCTGCAATCCCTTCAGTTTGAATTCTCCGCTTTTTGAGAATTGAATTCCATTGGCTGAATTGCTGATGATATTGTAATAACCCAGGGTATAAACATTAACTTTTAAGGTTACAGTATTGGTGAGGTTGCATATCAGGCCGGTTCTGTAATCACCATTCACATTATATGACATTATTTTTCCGGTAGCAGTTGCCTTTAATATTGAACCACCTTGTTCAGCTTCAGGAACAGGTTGAAAATCGTTGACTTCCTTTTTGCATCCGGAGAGGAATAAACCTGCAACAAGTACCAGCGTAATTCCGTGTGTGAGTATATTTGTTGTTTTCATTTGGGTAACTTTTAAGTGTGGTTGTGATCTCAGTTTAAAGGTGTTTTTTTTTACTCAAAATACTTTTGTAAATATCGTTTGGGAAACAGGGCTGCGCAATTGGGGGTATTTGTAAATTTTCTTTCTGGAAAGCCGCAATTGACTGTCACCTAAAAAAGTCGTATCATATTAATAATTAGTTATATAGCATCAAAACATGGCGTACACTGTCCCCGTCAGGAAAAATGAAATTTCGTCGGATTTTCGATTTTTATTCATAAAACAGAAAATAATCTTCGCTTTTGGACAAGCCCGGGATTCGGAGTCAAAAGTCTCATTTTGAGAAAATCAGGTTTACCGGCTTTGCACAAAAATCATTCATAATCAGGCAGTTAATTTTCACGGTCTGATCTGGAATGGTTCTTGCATTAAAACTGCTAAAAAATAACCATGAATCCTCTTGAATTCAAAAGTCTGAAAGGCCTGCGCGTATTGCTCGTAGATGACAGCATTTTTAACCAGCGTTATTTGTCAAAAATACTGCTGCAATGGCAGGTATCCACCGATGTGGCGCAAAATGGAAAGATTGCTTTGGAAAAGTTATCTAAATCGGCCTACGACGTAGTGCTGATGGACCCGGTGTTACCCGAATTAAATGGTTACGAAGCAACACGGGTGATCCGGTCGCAACAACGGACCTATTACCGGAACCTGCCGATCTTTGCTTTCAACGAATTACCCGATTCGGAAATGTCAGTAGATTGCGCAATGACCGGTTATATTAATTCAGAGCCATTGGACAAAGAGGAGTTGTACCAAAAGATTTCACCATATTTAAAATAGGCGGAACACTGTTTACCTACAATCGCGCATCAACCTGGTTCTTAGGCCAAATTGCCTTAATGTCATAAATAACGGAAGCAGGGTTGATTTTTAAAAGATCCAGAACCTTGAATTCGTCATGTGCAACAGCTAAAACGATGGCCTGATAGTTATCGGTGATTTGTGAATGGTTTTGGGTGATCGGCAGTAAGTTTAACCCATATTCGTGATGTACTTCTTTTGGGTCGGCCCAGGGATCATAAACATCAACGTTGCATCCAAATTTTTTCATTTCATCTATCAGGTTGATCACTTTTGAATTGCGGATATCCGGACAGTTTTCTTTAAATGTAATTCCCAGCACCAGCACTTTGGAATTCTTAATGGGAATATCTTTACCGATCATGAGTCGTACGACCTGCGATGCAATCCAGCCTGCCATACCGTCATTCATCCGTCGTCCGGCGAGGATGATTTCAGGATGATAACCAGCTTCCTCCGCTTTTTGTGCTATGTAAAAGGGATCAATACCAATGCAGTGTCCGCCAACCAAACCTGGTTTAAATTTTAAAAAATTCCATTTTGTTCCGGCAGCATCCAAGACCTCCGTGGTGTCAATTTTAAAATAGCTGCAAATCTTAGCCAGTTCATTCATAAAGGCTATGTTGATGTCACGCTGCGAATTCTCAATTACCTTGGCGGCTTCTGCCACTTTGATGGAAGTTGCCTTGTGTGTGCCGTTCAACAGGATTGTATTGTATAGATTATCCACGAAATCAGCTACCGCAGCAGTTGAACCGGAGGTAATTTTTTTGATGGTCAGAACCGTATTGATCTTATCTCCGGGATTGATTCTTTCGGGTGAATAGCCTGCAAAGAACTCCAACTGAAATTTCAACCCTGAAACTTTTTCGACCACAGGTATGCAGTCTTCCTCAGTGCAACCCGGATAAACGGTTGATTCGTAAATCACGATGCCACCCTTCCGGATTACCTTACCTACTGTTTCACTGGCTTTGATGAGTGGGGTGAGGTCAGGCCGGTTGTTTTTATCGACCGGGGTAGGAACGGTGACAATGAAAATGTTGCAGCCGTGGAGGTTGGAAAGGTTCGTGGAGAGGAAGAGGCCGGATAAAGATTTAGGATTTTGGATTTTGGATTTCGGATTTACGATATCCGGGTTGAGGACGGACTTCAGGTTATCGTCTTCGACTTCGAGGGTGTTGTCGTGGCCTGCGTTGAGTTCGGCGATGCGGTCGGCTTTGATATCAAAACCGATCACTGGAAATTTTTTCGCAAATTCAACAGCCAGGGGCAGTCCAACGTAGCCCAGGCCAATCACGGCGATTACAGGTTCCTGGCCGGAAGGAAGGGTGGGGAGATGGGTGGAGGTCATGAGGAGGTTAAGTTTTAAGTGATTAAGTGTTAAGTATTAAGTGTTAAGCGTATATGAATAATCACTTAACACTTCTTTATTTCCCGTTTTAGCCTGGCCAGGTGTCCCCGTCCCAGGGCTTTCACTTCGCATCCGAGTTCGAAGTATCGGGTGATCTGGTCGTCTTTGAGGATGCCAAAGGAATCGATGATGGCAAAAGGGCCGCCGGCCCATTGAACCATTTCATCGGGGTTGAGGTTGAGGTACTGATGATGAGGAACAGCCAGGATCACGGCTTCAACGCCTTTCATCACCTTCTCCAGATTTTTTTCAACCACCGTCTGCTTCAGGCTCTCCTGGTTGCGGAAAAATCGACCCCACGAAGTTCCCACCGATGGGTAGGTGTCCTGATCTTCAAGTTCATACCAGTGATCGACATAGGGATCGTGAATCCGGATTTCGGCGCTCATTTCGGTAAGTTTGCGCACTACCAGTTCGCTGCCGCTGTAGCGCGTATCGCCTACATCCTGGCGGTAGCTGGCTCCGCATAACAACACGCTTGCGCCAGCAATGTAACGGCCCATGTTGCGTAGGGCATCGCGAGTGAGTTCAGCCACATGCAGGGCGCGGGTGTCGTTTATGTCGATGGCTGTGGGAGTGATACGGAACACCTTGTCGCCATCCTCGAAGCCAAGGATGTGCTTGTAGGCCCAGTAACCCAGTCCTCCATCTTTTGGAAGACAGTATCCGCCGATACCCGGGCCGGGAAAGATGATGTTGCTGTGGGTGGGGCGCATTTTAATGGCATCGATCACCTTGATGAGGTCAACGCCATTGCGCTCGGCAAAGAGGCTCCATTCGTTCAGGTAAGCAAGGATAGTTGCCCGGTAGGAGTTTTCCACAATCTTGGTGGTTTCCGATTCGATGGGGCGGTCCATCACAGTAAGGGGGAAATCTTTCGTATTCAGTACTTCATGTAAAAATTTCTCCACCCGGGCGCGAGCGATGGGTTCACAACCGGAACAAACCCGCCAGAAATCGCGGATGCTGGACACGTATTGTTTCCCGGGCATCACTCTTTCAAAACTATGCGCCAGCAGCGGAACACTGGCAATGTTCCGTTTGGCAAAGGCCTTCTTCAGGATTGGCCATGCCACAAATTCGGTGGTACCCGGGGCAACGGTGGTTTCGATCAGCACCAGGCAGTTGGGTTGAATTTTCTCACCGATGGTGCGCATGGTATCTTCGAGGGCAGCCATGTCGGCTTCACCGGTTTTCATGTTTCCAAGCTCCTTTTTAGCAAAGTCGCACTGAACATCCACCACTACACAGTCGGCAAACTGCAGACAGTCGCTGTTCCAGGTGGCCACGAGGGTCTTATCTTGCAGTACACACCTTTTAATAAGGATATCAACTTCCGGGTCTTCGGCTTTCACCGGGGCTTCACCCCGGTTGATCAGCGGGATCTTCCAGAAAGACCTGGCACTGGGTCGCTGACTCCCGATCACGAATTTCGAGTTCTTTCCGCCGGCATCTTTGGTATCGGCTACGATGGCGGCCATCACAGCCCCTACAAAACCAAGCCCGATCACGACCACAATTTCCTGATGTTCCAGGCGGGCAGCGGCAACCAGTTGTTCAATACGTTTGAGTTCGTTTTCAGCATTTGCTTTCACAGGCAGGTCAAATGATTCGCCGGAGGGACTGATGGAAGTTGTTGGATTCATCAAGGAAGTTTTAAGTGTTAAGTTTTAAGTGTTAAGTGTTAAGTGTTAAGTGTTAAGTGTTAAGTATTAAGTTCAATTTTTGACAATTACTGTACAAGTTGGGGTTAGGTTTTTTTTGCGTGGCAAAGATAATTATTTTGGATTCTATTGTACACATGGTGGTTATTATCTTTTATTCTAAAAAAAATTATACTTTTGCACATTCAACGCCTGCCTATATGAGAAAGCTTCTTACGCAAGTTACCAACCCTGCCATGATTTATCTGTTAAT
>JBAXFM010000190.1:0-10193 GCA_037139855.1 Bacteroidota bacterium | reverse complement strand
GACCTTTAGACTGCCAGTCTAACGCTCTAGCCAACTGAGCTAATCCCCCAAAGCGGGGGCGAAATTAAGAATTATTTTAATATGAAACGTCTTTTTGCTGCTTTTAAAATTAACCTTGATCCGGAATTCCTGGCGAAATATCATGAATTGAAGCAGGAATTGCGGTTTGAGCCCATCAAATGGGTGGAAGATCACAACATCCATATCACCCTAAAATTTTTTGGCGAAACGGAAGAAAATAAAATTCCTGAAATCAGTGCGGTGCTCAGAAAACGGGCCTCAATAGAATCTTCCATTGATTTACACCTGGCGGGACTGGGGATTTTCGGAAGTTCATACGCGCCAAAAGTGATTTGGGTAGGCATTGAACCCTACGCCGAACTATCAGCGCTCATGAAATCCTTGCATAACGACCTTAAAAATATCGGCTTTGAAACTGATCGCCAAAATCTGGTACCACATCTGACGTTGGGCAGAATAAAATTTCTCAAAGATAAGATCAGTTTCAACCGGGCCATTCTTCAGTATAAAACCATTTCGTCGGCGCCCATTCATATCAGCGGGATGATTCTTTATGAAAGTATTTTGCATCGTGAAGGACCTGTATACAATGCTTTGGAAAAATTTCCCTTCCGTTAATTAAAACTCCCCTGACAGCCTTGCGGCACAATCAGGGGAGTTGGTGATGAGCAGATTTTACCGGAACCGGTTATACTTTGGCTGTTTCCTCAAACTTATTTGCAATAAGATGATAAACAATCAGTCCGATACCGCCAAAGAGGCAGATCATGGAGAAGAATGCCGGTTCTTCTTCAAGGGTTGTGTACACAGCCAGAACTTTACCAAGCAGGATTCCAGTACCAATTCCCACAAAAAGTAACCCCCATTTTAAAGAAGAAGGTTGATTGGAGGATTCAAAGATGCTGGCATCGGCGCCTTTTGCAATCAGCGCCAGGCGTTCCTTTTTTCGTACAAACAGGTACACTATTCCGAATACCATTGCAAAGAACGCGATCGGGATCAAAAATTCAGTAGTCATTTCCGTTGTTTTTGGGTTTGTTTTCCGTTTTCGATCCGTTTGACGCAGCTTCAATGTATTGGTTACAGGTTCCTTGACAATTCACTATTGAACGATGACCTTTTCAGAATATACCCGGTCGTTGTGTGACAATTTTAAGAAATAAACACCCTTGGCGAACTTCGTCATGTCGAGTTTCTTCTTATAATCAGGGGTAATGTTTGTCAGTTTTTCCGAGTAAACAACCTGCCCGTTTGCGTTTGACAAGGTAAGGGTCAATTGCTGTTCTTTGCCATTGATACTCAGCGTAAGCTCGTTGCTGACAGGATTCGGATAAACTCTAACGGTTGATTCAAGGCTTACCTGGTCAATTCCGGTACAGTTTTTCACTATCACGGGTTTTACTGATTCGGCGCCATTACCGCAATCGTTGCTACCTATAACAGTTATATTTCCCGATTGTGCAGTTGTACTATACTGGAGTGTAACCTGATTGGTGCCAGATCCGGCGGTAATAGTCACACCGGCTGGTAATGTCCAGGTATATTGGGTTGCTCCGGTGATGACGGGTACACTGTAAACCAGATTTTGTGTATTCTGGCAAATGGTATCTTTTCCGGTAATTGCACCAGCAGCTTCGGGAATGGTTTTTACTCCCACCAGTTTGGTTACAACCGGTGTTTGTCCACAATCATTCATGGCCATGGCCGTTATCTCGCCAGCGGTGTTGCCCCAGGTTACGTGAAGAGTGTCAGTTCCCTGGCCACTCTGAATGGTCACACCGTCGGGAACAGTCCAGCTATAGGAAACAGGGTTGACCGGCGAGGATGTATAAAACTTTGTACTTGTTCCAACACAAATCAGATTTAGCCCATTGATCGGAGTTAAAGTGGTTGGAGGCAGTTTAACGGTAACAGGCAGGATAGACGGAATGGGATTAGGTCCGCAATCGTTGCTGGCAATAACCTGTACATTGCCCGAAGCGGTTCCCCATATGATATTGACACTTGGATTGCCATTGCCAACGATAACAGGACCTGCAGGCTCAACACTCCAGCTATAGTTCATGCCGCCAAGTACCTCAACAATTGAGTAGGTAACCGTGTCACCGGCACATATTGACTGACTACCGGTAATCGGGCCCGGGGCACCCGGTGAATGATTAACAGTTACCAGCACACTGTCGGTTGCTGTATGGGAAGCATTATCATTAACCGTGATGTGATACATGGTTGTTTCTGTTGGTTCTGCAAAAGTTGTGGCCTGATCAGGACTGATAACTCCGGTTGTCGGGGTCCATGAATAGGTAAAAGGGGCGGTTCCGCCTACCGGGGTTGCTGTCAGTTGTGTCATAAGCCCCTGGCAGATCACCTCCGGGGAAGCAGTAGCTCCGACCAGGAAAGTATTTCCTACCAATACTTTTATCGTAGCAGTCCGTTTGTGAGCCGGAGTTCCATTGGGACCGGTGGCAAAAAATGACGCGTTATAGGTACCAACCGGAACATTTCCTAAAAGGACTACTTTTACAGGTTTTGAACCTGGAAAACTGGTAATGGTGTTGCCGGAAGGGAATTCAAATGAAATACTGCCAGCAGTGGGTACCGGAGAGATACTGCCTGATAAAACCACCGTATCCGTGTACAATTTAACTTCCGGAATGGATACCTGGAAAATGGCATTGTCCACTGATGTATATAAGGTATCGGCAGCATGGTCGATGGCCATGGCATAATCAGGGAAATATCCTGTCATACTCAGGAAGGTTCCATTTCTGAAATCGCACCACCCGATCATAGAACCCTTTTTATTCGAAATAACGCCATTGTAGTCGCCCTGGTAACGGGGAGTGCCGCCACCACCGCAAGTGGGACAGTCAATTTTCATCTTTTTGTTGGAAATACGCTGGTTGGCTGCCCATGTTGCCCCACCGTCGGTGGAGTAAGATGCATAAATAAAGGCGCTGTCGTTGGTAGGAGTATCTCGGGTATCCATCCACATGGCATACAATTTACCTGTTTCTTTATCGCACCAGATGGCCGGATGCCATTGCTGAAAATTCTGGGTATTTGCATCATCATTCACTCTGACAGCACTGCTCCAGGTTGCACCTCCATCGGAAGAAGACCTGCACCAGACGTCAGATTTGCTGGTAGCCCCTGGTGGGTCGTTGGAAGCATAAACGCAATAAAATTTACCCCGATTGGCTCCGTAACTGTTATCGGCGGCAATCATCGGGTAGGGGCGTGTGCGCATGTTGGAAACGGAATTTCTGCCCCCAACCTGCGAACCAACTGTGTTGGCCCATTGGTTGGAGGATTTTTGCGTGAAGGTAGCGCCTCCGTCATTGGAAACATAGAAGGTATATGTTGCATTAAAAGAACCACCACCGTCGGTAACAACATATACATTTCCGCCCTGGATGTTGCCATTTGGGCCAACGGCCACCATCATTCCGGGCAAAGATTGTGTAGTGGGAGCAAAGGTTGATGTAAATGTCGCTCCATGATCCATGCTACGGGCAAAGTTCCCCGGAGGGCCGCCATTGGTCATGGTAGTGTAAACATAGTTTGCATAAGGGCCCGATGTTTGATCGCAGGCAATCCAGTTTTTATCGTTTCCGGCAATGGCCGTTACCGACGGTCCCCAGGTTACACCATTGTCGGTAGAAGCGATGACTTTGCAGCCTGCAATGTTTCCATACATGTTTTCATAAAACAAACTTCCAAGGCTGTCATAGGCAACAACGGGGTCGCCGGCCATGCTGGCGCCAAAATTGGCGGCATTGATAAACCAGTCAATCCCGTTTTGCGTGTTATGCGGTGCATTGGTGTTGTAAGCAGTGAAATACCACGTAGGTTGATTTGGGTTTTCCGCCATGTTGTTTTCGGCAAAATCAACGCCGAGGCTGAAATTATCCCAATTTCCAATGGTTACCACTGTTGACAGGGGAGCATCGGTGTTCTTACTGACCGAAGCTTTTTCGCGAAGATACTGAGGAATCTGATCCAGATTTGGATTATCCGGCTGATACTGGGCAAATAGCTGGGTTACACTCAAACAGAAGAATAGTAAACCTGCGATTGTAAACATTTTCATATTGGTTCGGATTTAAAGAGTGATTAATATCGTTTATTAATTACAAACTTACAACAAAACCCAATGCACTGCAAATTATTTATAAATTTGATTGACAAAATGATAGTACCTTTGTGTGGGATGTGTAACCTCGTATAGAACATACCGTCTAAATTCCGAATGAAATACCAGGACGACAACCATTACATTGATCGTGTGCTTAGCGGCGATGTTTCAGCCTATGCATCACTGGTTGCCAAACATAAAAATCTGGTTTTTTCGATCGCACTTAAAATTTTGAACAACCGGGAGGATGCTGAGGAGGTAGCACAGGATTGCTTTCTGAAGGTATTTCAGGCTTTAAAAACTTTTGAAAAGAAATCAAAGTTTTCTACCTGGCTATACCGCATTGTTTATAATGCCGCCATTTCCAAAACCCGTAAAAAGAAATTGGAACTGGTGCCCATGGATAATTATGTAATCGATAATTATACCGAACATGAACTGGCAATGGGTATCGATGAAATTGATCCGGAGGAACAAAAAAAAATGATTGAACGGGCGATGGAACGGTTATCAGATGACGACAATCTTTTGATAACCTTATTTTACAAAAGTGAAAATTCAATTGAAGAAATCAGTAACATCACCGGTCTCTCAATGTCTAACGTCAAGGTTCGGTTACACCGGATACGGAAGAAACTACATGATGATCTCTCCGTGGTAATGAACAAGGCTCTTAATCATTTGAATTAATGTTAATTTTGCAGCATGATGGAAAAGGATGATTTTTTAAAAGATGATTTTCTGCGTGAATTAATTCAACGCAGCCCGCTCGATAGTCCGTCGGATGACTTTGTTGACCGTGTAATGGCTAATATACAAATGTCGCCGGAAGTTGCAGTTGTAAAAAAGCCATTTTACCTGTACCTTAAAACAGCCATGCCTTATACCCTGATAGCTTTGCTTCTGCTTATTGTCCTTGGCACCTCCGACCTTCCCATTTTTAATTGGGTACCCGGAAAGGAATATTTTATAAACAGCCTTTTGCCCTACCTGGGAACCTTGCTGGTTATCTTTAAAAATGCCTTTTCCTCCAAATTCGTATCTATGGGATTGCTGATCATTTTTTCAGCCGGGATGCTCTTTTTAATCGACAGGCTCTTCAGCCACCGTGCCTCTTTATAGTCTTATTTTCAATTCTAAGGGTGTGTTTCTTTCCATTGCTCTTTGAAACTTTTCTGAGCAATTTTTGGAAGCGTACGGCGGGGACCCCACATTTTCCGGCCAAACCGGTTTATCATTTTGTTTTTTAATCCTGAACTGGGTTTATCAATCATCCACCGGTGCATCATGACCATTTTCCACCCTGAAACAATGGCCCGCCAGGAGTAGGAAACATATTTTTTCATCACGGCATCATGCCTGTTGTGAAGCAACAACTCATGCAACGGAATTTTAATCGGACACACTTCGGTGCATTTTCCGCAAAGCGAAGAGGCAAAACTCAGATGGTTATACTCCTTCATTCCCAGGTAATGGGGCGAAATAACCGAACCGATCGGTCCGGAATAAGTAGCTTTATAGGTATATCCACCAACGCTCTTGTAAATAGGACATCCGTTCAAACACGCCCCACACCGGATACAGGAAAGCGCCCGGCGCTGCTCTTTGAATTTTAACAATTCCGTACGACGGTTATCCAGCAAAATCACATACATCTCTTCGGGTCCGTCGGGTTCAAACTCTGACTGAGGTCCGAATACAATATTATTATAAACGGTGATGTGCTGGCCTGTTCCATGCTGTGCCAGCAGTGGCAAAAAGAGATCGAGATCTTCGAGCGAAGGTATTAACTTTTCGATGCCGACAATGACGATATGAATTTTTGGAAACGCCATGCATAGTAAACCATTTCCTTCATTTTCAGTCAGAGAAACAGCGCCTACATCGGCAATCAGAAAATTTCCTCCGGTAATGCCCACATCGGCCCGGATAAATTCACTCCTCAATTTCTCACGAACAAATTGTGTTATTTGTTCAGGCTTACTGTCTGCCGGTAAATTAAACTTTTCGTGGAAGAGTTTTGCAACATCTTCCTTCGACTTGTGCATGGCAGGGGTTAAGATGTGATATGGCTTTTCGCCGGCCAGTTGTACAATATACTCACCCAGATCGGTTTCAAAAACTTCACGCTTGTTTCTTTCAAATAATTCATTGAGTTCGACTTCTTCAGATACCATCGTCTTTTGCTTCACAATGACCTGGGCCTTGGCTTTTTTTATGATGTGAATGATCTCACGATGTGCATCCTTTTCGCTTGGAGCCCATATCACTTTCCCGCCCCGCTTGCTGAAATTATTTTCAAATTCAACAAGGTACTTATCAAGGTTGTTGATCGTTTTATGCTTAATGTTCGCAGCCCTCCGCTTAGCCAACTCAATATTCTGATATTGATGTTTACCCTTTTCTACCTGCGCATCATATTTTCCAATGTTGTAACTCAGCTTTCTGCGATGTTCTTTATCGAATGCTTTATCTTCAGCATCTTCTAAAAACTTCTGATATATGTGATTCATTATATGTCGTTTACAAAATTTCTGTTATTTTTTCTACTCTCCGCTGATGTCTTCCTCCTTCAAATTCAGTATTGATAAAGAGCAATACAAACCGAGCAGCATCTTCTAAACTTATGAAACGGGCAGGAAGCACAATGATATTGGCATCATTATGTCGGCGCGCTAACTTAGTAATCTCGTCATTCCAGCAAATTGCTGCCCTTATTCCCGTATATTTGTTGGCAACAATTGCTACGCCGTTGCCACTGCCGCAAATCAGAATTCCATTTTTATATTCACCTGATTGAACAGCTTTTGCAAGCGGATGGGCCGTATCGGGATAATCCATGGATTCTTCGGAATATGATCCGAAATCATGAAAACTGTAACCATTATTGTTCAGATGCTCTTTAACATATTCTTTAACGGCAAACCCTGCATGATCACTTCCGATAGCAATTTGTTTGAAAGAATCAACCATTGTTAATACTTTTTTTCACAAATGTAAACATAAACCAATCATTATGAATCAAAATGAAATTTGCGATTTTAATATCTGCCTCTATATCAATTTTTTATTTTTTTCACACCATTTTGTTAACAACTGATTAATTTTGTGTCAAAATATTGATAAAAAGTCAGGAATGATGCTGATCATTACCATCTGACATCTCAAAGTTAACTTTAGCAAGTTTTTTTCACTATGTTTCAACAATGATCTGACATAAAAAATGATACATTTTATAAACAAATACCACAATTAACAATTTAATAATTTAATAATAAAATTTTGTATTTCAAATCATTATAAAAAATAACCTGTTAATAAGTTGTTTATAAAATCCTTCATGTTAAAAATCAAAATTTTTAAACATATAAAAATTAACAATGCTAACAGCTATTATAACAAACATAAAGAAATAGTAATTTATTTATATTATTAAAAAAATGAAAAACCGTTTATCGGAAAATTTAATTGAAAAAATTCGGATATTAAAAAAGGAGAAAAATGCAGTTATTCTTGCACATTATTATCAAATACCGGAAATTCAGGATATTGCCGATTTTGTAGGAGATAGTTTGGGATTATCTCAAAATGCATTGCAAACAAAAGCAGACATTATTGTTTTTGCCGGCGTTCATTTTATGGCTGAAACAGCAAAAATTCTTAATCCGACAAAAAAAGTATTAATTCCCGATCTGAATGCAGGATGTTCCCTGGCTGATTCATGCCCTCCCGGTAAATTCAAAGATTTTAAATCAAATTATCCCGGTCATATTGTTATTTCCTACATTAATTGTTCGGCAGAGATCAAAACCATGTCGGATGTAATTTGTACTTCAAGCAATGCCGTTAAAATTGTTGAATCTTTTGACAAAGATCAGAAAATCATTTTTGCACCTGATAAAAATCTGGGAGGATATATCAATGCACTCACTGGCCGTAACATGGTTTTATGGAATGGCAGTTGTGAGGTTCACGATATAATCAAAACAGAAGCTGTTATTAAACTTAAAGAAAAGCATCCGGATGCAAAATTGATTGCACATCCCGAATGCAAGGCCGTAATATTGGAATTAGCTGATTTCATTGGCTCTACAACAGCTTTGCTAAATTATACCCTGAAAAGTGATGCTGTTCGTTTCATTGTTGCCACGGAAACTGGAATTTTGCACCAGATGAAAAAAGCATCGCCCGATAAGGAGTTTTTTATTGTGCCAACCAATGAAACTTGTGCATGCAATGATTGTCCATATATGAAAATGAATACTTTGGAAAAATTACATGCATGTCTTTACAACGAAAAACCTGAATTAAAGTTATCAAAGAGTGTGATTGAAAAGGCAAAGAAACCTATCTTGCGGATGCTAAACTTATCAGAATAATCAAACTATTAAAATTTTATGAAACGCCTGATCATATATTATTGTTTACAACCTGTTCTCATCTTTTCATTTTTTATTTTATTTGTTGGTGTTTATGGTCAGGATACCATTCAAAAAGATGGTTTTTGTAAATTTCATTATTCAAACGGCAAAATATCCAGTCAGGGACTGCTTAAAAATGGAAAACCTGATGGATATTGGAAATCATATTATGAAAACGGTAAAATCAAATCGGAGGGAAACCGGTTGAACTTTGAACTTGACAGTGTTTGGAAATTCTATAATGAAGACGGAAAATTATTGGTTGAAATTAATTACAAAAACGGAAAGAAGAATGGAATAAAAACCACCTGGCTGGATAAGGAAACTGTCAAAGAAAATTTCCGGAATGAAATTAAAGAAGGATATACCAGATATTATTTTACCAATGGAAAGATTAAGCAGGAAATTCCTTTTACAAAGGGATTGGAACAGGGATATGGAAAAGAATATGATTCAGACGGAACCATTATTACCTTAACTGAGTACAAACGTGGTTTTATCGTTGACCGGCTCCGAATAAACCGAAAAGATGGAAATGGTAAAAAACAGGGGCGTTGGTGCACTTTTTATGAGCAAGGCAGCCTTAAATCGGAAATTACATACAAAGATGATTTAAAAAACGGATATCTCAAGGAATATGCAGAAAACGGTGATTTATTGAAAATATCAAAATATGTCGATGATATTTTGCAACCGGAAGCAGAGGAAATTCAAAAGCTGGAAACCCAGAATGAATATTATCCCGATGGAAAAGTAAAGATCAGCGCGATGTTCCGGAATGGTGTTCCGGAGGGAATCAAAAGAGAGTACAAATCCGATGGTACCATTGAAAAAGCGTATCTTTACAAAAATGGGGTGATCATCGGGGAGGGAATCGTGATGGAAGACGGCAATCGTGATGGCCATTGGAAAGATTATTATGCCGACGGATCGCTGAAAGCGGAAGGAAATTATGACAATGGCAAGCAAATCGGCGAGTGGAAATACTATCATTCCAACGGCAAAACGGAGCAAACAGGTAAATTTAACAAGCAGGGAAAATACGAGGGTACCTGGAAATGGTATTTTGACAATGGCCAGTTGTTAAAAGAGGAGCGTTACCGGAACGGTCTCAGAGATGGTTTATCAACAGAATATGATGAAACTGGAAAAGTGATTACAGAAGGCGAGTTCGTAGATGGCAATGAAGACGGACCATGGTTTGAACTGATTGGCGACAGTTTTATCCGGGGTATTTACCGGGATGGACTGCGGAACGGCATGTGGTACAACTTTTATCTGGACCGTAATGGAGAAAAAACTGACAGCCTTTGTTACTATAAAGGTGGTTTTATTGAGGATAATCCCGATGGAAAGCACATTTGGTATTGGGAAAACGGAAAAGTAAAAGATGAAGGCGTTTACATCAATGGCAGGAAGGAAGGCGATTGGTATAAATACAACTTTGATGGAACACTTTTTATGACCATCACTTACAAACAAGGGGTTGAGATCCGCTATGACGGCGTGAAAATTAAACCCGCATATGAAAAGGAGGAGGAATAGATGAAAACAGAAAGACCAGGCAGACCGGAAAAATCAGGAAGATCAGACCGGGGAGAAAAACCTGAAAG
>JBAXFM010000189.1:0-10216 GCA_037139855.1 Bacteroidota bacterium | reverse complement strand
CCTCCGGTAACGGCCGAACGATCACCTCCGCTTTCCCGGATGACCGGGGCAGATTCGCCGGTAATGGCCGATTCGTCGACACTGGCAATCCCTTCAATTACTTCACCATCGGAGGGTATAACATCTCCGGTTTCGCAAACAACGATATCGCCCTTTTTCAGCTCAGTTGCCAAGGTTGAGACTTCTTGTTTGCCCACCATCTTACGGGCTTTTGTTTGCGTGCGGTTGTTCCTGAGACTTTCAGCCTGGGCTTTCCCTCTTCCTTCTGCTATAGCTTCGGCAAAATTGGCAAATAACACGGTAAACCAAAGCCAAACGGCAATCTGAAAGTTGAAAGATGAAAAGTTGCCCTGAAAAAGACCTGAACAAACGATGATGGTTGTAAGAAACGATCCGATGGCTACAATGAAAATGACAGGGTTTTTGATTAAAATGACAGGGTTTAACTTGATCACGCTGTCTTTTGCTGCCTGGAATAAAATCTTTTTATTGAACAGGCTTGTATTTAATTGAGTACTCATTTTGGTTAAAAATTAAAAAGAGATGCCGTGATTCATTAGCAAATGTTCTACGATAGGTCCGAGTGATAAGGAGGGAAAGTATGTCAAACCGCCAACGATGAGGATAACTCCGATAAGTAATCCGATAAACAACCAATTGTCGGTGCGAAAAGTACCAGATGAAGGTGGGGTTATGTTTTTACCGGCCATGCTTCCTGCAATGGCCAATATAGGAATAATTACGCCAAAGCGACCAATCAGGATGACGAACCCGAGTGTCAGATTGTAAAACAACGTATTTGTATTTAACCCGGCAAAAGCGCTGCCATTATTCCCGGCCGCAGATGTGTAGGCATATAAAATTTCGGAAAAGCCATGAGGACCGGCATTGTTCAGGCCTGCCAGCCCATAACTGCTTACCGATGCCCATGCCGTGAATACCAGGATGGCAAAACTCGTGGTCAGGTTGGCAATGATAGCCATTTGCACCTCGAACGCGCCAATTTTTTTTCCGAGGTATTCGGGGGTACGTCCAACCATAAGCCCGGCAATAAAAACTGTCAGGATGATGAAGATGACCATACCATACAAACCTGCGCCAACACCACCAAAAATAATTTCCCCTAGCATCATATTGATAATTGCTACCATGCCTGACAGGGGCGAAAGACTATCGTGCATGGCATTTACAGCGCCACACGATGCATTGGTCGTAACCACAGAAAACAACACACTGTTGGTAATGCCAAAACGCATTTCTTTTCCTTCCATCAGGGGTAAATGCCCGAAAACAGGATTGGTTGAATATTCGGCATATAGGGAAATACTTAGCCCTGCCAGAAACAAAATCAACATGACAGAGAAAATTGCCCACCCCTGGCGTGTCGAACCCACCATCTTGCCATACAGGTAGGTCAATGATGCTGGAATGAGGAGGATGGCAAGTATTTGAAGAAAGTTACTGAATGGAGTTGGGTTTTCGAATGGGTGTGCACTGTTGGCATTAAAAAAACCTCCCCCGTTTGTTCCCAACTGTTTGATGGCAATTTGCGACGCTGCCGGTCCCATCGGGATGATCTGATGCCCTCCCTGCAAGGTTTGAACTGTTTCATAGGTTTTAAAGTTCTGAATAACCCCCTGACCCACCAATACGATGGCAAACAAAATGGAAAGCGGTAAAAGCACATAGAGTATTGAGCGTGTAAGGTCTGTCCAAAAATTACCGATTTTATCAGTGGATTTGCGTGAAATACCGCGTATTACTACGAGTAAAACAGCTATTCCTGTTGCCGCGCTCACGAAGTTCTGCACAGTAAGCCCGATCATTTGTACGAAATAGCTCATGGTTGTCTCACCGGCATATCCCTGCCAGTTGGTATTGGTCACAAAACTAATAGCAGTGTTGATGGCTGAATGCCATGAAACATCAGGAAGGTTTGCAGGATTCAATGGCAAATATGCCTGGAAGAGTTGGATCAGAAAAACAAATACAAATCCAATAAAATTAAACATGAGCAAACTGAATGTGTAGGACTTCCAGTTTGTTTCTTCAAAGGGATCAGTTCCGGCAATCCGGTAAATCAGTCTTTCAAGCCAGCCAAATACTGGTTGCATCACATGTTTCCTGCCCGTGTACACTTTGTACATAAAGTTTCCCAGGATGGGAGTAAGTCCAATCAATATGGCGATAAAAAGAATGATCTGAATAAAATCCTGTGGTGTCATCGATTAAAATTTTTCAGGTTTGATGAGTGAATAAACCAGGTATCCCATGATAAAGAGGCCAATAATGGCACCGATCACATATCCATGGGTGAAATTCATTCCGGATGATTTTGCTGTAACTGTTAAAAGTGTTGCAATCATTTGATGCCGTTTTTAAACGATGCAAAATTGCAACCGAATTTATAAAGGTTTTATAAAAATAGGGTGGGAGGGATAAGGATTTTATAAAGACCTGTAGAGTTTGTCAAACTGACCGCCAACCTCTTTGAGACCAAACCGGTTCTCAATAAAACCTGCCAGGTACTCAGGGTCAAACGAGGTGTAATGATCGAGCATGTAGTGCAAGTTTTCGAGCAATGCCGTTTCATCCCCGGGTGGTATCATCCTGCCTGCATAATTTCTGAAATATTCGGGAATACCTCCCGCTGCCGTCGCAAGTACGGGGATCCCACTCGCAAGCGCTTCGGGAATGACTATGGAAAACGATTCGAAATTACTGAACATTAGCAGAAATGAGGATTCCCTATAGATATCCGCAAGCTCTTCCGCTGGTTTCGGACCACTGAAAATAACATCCGGGCTGTCAAGTCCCAGGCTGGTGGCATACCTCCGTGCTTCACCAAGTGCTGGTTCATCGCCCCCGATAAACAATATCTCAAAATCATGACGTTGCTGACGAAGGATGCTGATCACCCGCAGGATGCCGTGTATGTTTTTGGACCGTTCAGTAAACGTTGATACATGAAGGATCCTTTTTTTTTCCTTCGCTACGCGGTTTCCTGCAGGTTTGAACAGTGAAGTATCGATGGCGTTTGGTATGACCATGAACCTTTTATTCCGGAGTCCGCAATCCTGCATGGCACTCTTCAGATAGCCACTTACCGTGGTGATGGCCGCGGCCCGGCGCACTATCATCCTGGTCAGTAACTTCCGCGCAAACCCTCTGTATCCCCGGCTCTCCGGAATATACCTTGACCAATGCTCGCTGACGATATAGGGTTTAGCGGTAAACAGGTTGAGCAGGAAAGCGGGCAGGGCAGCCCGGGTGAGCACATGAACATGGATAAGGTCGGGAGAACCATGGTGCTGAGAAACATACCTGTACCCGGCAAGGGCATTGATCAGAAACCTGAGGTTATTGATCAACCCGGCGATCACTGCAATTCTACAGTCTGATGGACGGAAAAAGTAACGGATAACATGAAACGACTGAGCACCGGTCCGGGGTTCGACAACCGGTTTCAGTCCTGAACTTTTTTCTCGCGGCAAAACAGCCAGCACGACAAGATCGTTGTACATGGCAACCGCCTGTGCATGGCGCTCGATAAAGATCCCGGCATAAGGCAGATACCAGCGGGTAAGGAACAGGATCTTCATGTGATGGTTATTTCTCTTGAAAGCGTATCAATTAAATTGTACCCATCACGGGTCAGTGAAAAATCGGTGGTTCTCCCGATGGGAACAATGCTGTCGACCCCATCAGGCTTTTCCCGGGTGATAAAATCGATCAGCTCCTCTTTTTCAATGCCGTAATAGGAGAGGGTTTGATATGGACCGGTGATGATGGCAGCGAGTTCAGAGATGGAAGAGGCCTTGCTTTCAGAAAAATAGCCGCCGTTGCAACGATATTGATCAATCCCCTTTGACAGGGCATCCAACCCGGTTCTCCAGATCAGGTTGTCGGGCATGGTTGCTTTTTTTATTCCTTCTGACTGAACCGCCTGGTGATAGAAAGTTGTCAGCTTGTTTACTGCCGCATGGGGTTGTAATCTGTATCGTGACTGCACCAGTTCGTATAATTGAGCCCAGAAAGTGCTTTTGGCAGTTTCAATATTCTCGTCACTCCCAATCCACACGATCAGATGGGGGGAGGTACATGCTTCCTGATCAAACAGGTACGTGTCATTGTAAAATCCTGAAGCGACCGTTCGGGGCATGTTGTTTTGCAGATATTTACCGGCATTGATCACACAAAGCGAATACCTCGATGCAAAGGTCAGGTCAAATGCACGGGGTGGCAACTTGTTTTTTCTGACCTCGTCGATGGTTGCATCACTACCCCATATGACCCTTACGTCACAGATGGAGGAAAAGTATGCCGTGGCCGAACTGTTCCGATCATAACGGACAAGCATTTGCCGGGCAGAAACCGGCTGATGATCCTTGTCCCTGCCGAGTTCACCTGTCGCCCGGCAAATAATATCTGCCTGCTCAGTGTTTTCTGAAGAAACTTTTACAATGTTGGCATTTCCCGAAAGAATCCCGCTTGCCAGCGAATATGCAAAGGTACACGGGACATTTTTCGGGGTAATATGAAAAACCAGGCCTCTGCCTAACCTTACACTGTTTACGGGATAATATAGCTTTTTTAATTGCCATACATTCGCCTTCCGGCAAAAAAAAGCAAAAGTTGCCACATCCGGATGCCGTTTGGTTTCCGGATCCCTGTTCAGGATCAGCGATAACGCATGTAACCAGGCGACGGCATGCGCTGAGAAGGGCTCTTCCCTTTTCTGCTGAACCAAACGCTCCAACTCAGGTTCCACAGGATAGAGGAAACTGACATCCGCTAACTGTTTATTCATAGGCATCGCTGCATCCTTTCACACCGGCATGTTCAATCCTGCCGGTAATTTTAAAATATTTTCCTAAACGACCGCAGGCACAATCATCTTCTCCCAATAAGATCCCTGTATCGTCGGTGAGGATCGAATGGCCCGGGTAACTTTTAGGCAGTATCGACAGTACCTGGATGATTCCCTCTTCTCCCGGGTCAGCCGGCGAAAAATCACGCGGCCGCCGTATAATCACATCTCCGTAAACCGAAGTGTGATAGTGCCCGTATTCACATTCCATATGGATGGTACCGGTTTGTTCTGCCATTCCGTAATAATCGTGTACCCTGCGAATGCCGGAAACATCATGAAGCATTTTTCTGAACACTACCGGTGATACCGATTCACTTTCCAGCTTTTTCCACCCGCCGCCGTGGATCAGTACCGCGTTGGACAAGTCGGGATGTCCTTCCGCTTTTTGTAATTCCTTGCAGAAGTGATGGTAAACATTGAATGTAAATCCAAAGATAAGCACCGGATACTTTCGGTGCTCCTGCGCAAAGGACATCAGGTTTGCAAGGTTTAATTCCATTTTTTGGTTCAGGGCAAACAACCGTTTCGAACCGAACAGCGAGAAACCTAAAACAGCAGCCGCCCCAGCGGATAGGTGATTCCGGTTGTTAACAACATCTTCACTGTCAATGATGATCATCGGCATGCGTTTGGTGCCAATGAATGATGAAACAATCCTTTCAAGGACTTTTGTTTGGTTTGCCGCGGTTTCCCTGTCGAGAAATATCCGTGATTTCAATGGTCCTGAGGTGCCGGAGGAGGTTAAAGTTTTGATGATTTCGCTGTCCTGTGAAGTGCGCAACTCCAACATCTTGAATAGTTGAACCGGCAGGAACATCAGGTCGGCATAATGATAATCCTTCCCGATATCAAAACCAATGGCATCCATCATTTTCCGGTAGGGTTCACCATGGGTGTAATGGTGACGAGAAAGGGCCGTAAGGAAAGGACTCAACAGCTTTTCCTTGTCGGCCCTGTTTAATGAATAGGGCAGAATGTTTGGTAGTTCCGCCATATTCATGAGATATCAAGTTTCGCGTAATGGGTTTTACCTGCTTCGTTCTTTGGAATTTCGGCACAGTACCGGATGGAAACAGCTGTTTGTTGAACTCCCAACACAGATGAAACATACTTTTTGACTTCAGCCATCCGGGTCATATCGGTAAGATGAACGACCAGGCGATCGTCCACTCCGGTGCATGCGCATTCCGGAACAATGTTTTCAAGCAGTCGTTCGGTTTCATCCAGGCTGATCCTGCTGCCGAAAACCTTAATGAACCTCCTTTTCCTTCCAACAAGGTAATAATACTGATCCTCGTCTCTTATTGCCAGATCACCGGTGAAAAGGATCCCATGGTTTTCATCTCCTTTGATCAGGTCGCCGGGAACTGTGGAATAGCCCATCGATACATTCCTGCCTTTGTAAACCAGTTCTCCTGCAATATCACTTCCGTTGATTTCAGTCCCATTGTCATCTGCCAGGCTGAACTCGCCGCCGGGTATCGCCTTGCCAATGCTTCCCGGCTTCGACAATGCATCTGCGGCAGGCAGGTACCCCATTCGGGCAGTGGCTTCCGTTTGCCCGTACATGGTGAAAAACTGTTTACCTGAACCGGCACAGAAGGTTGCAAATTTGATGAACAGGTCATTTTGCAGCTTTCCACCGGCCTGGGTCAGCGTTTTGACGGATGGCAAATGCATTTGGATGAACTGAAGTCTGTCAAGAATTTTATAAGTATAGGGAATACCCGAAATCGAACTTGCCCCGTTGGTTTTGAGGAACGTCCAGAACTCTTTTTCCAGCAAGGTCTTTGACGTTAAAAGAATGGTTGATCTCTTCAGTATGTGGCTATTGATCACAGAGAGGCCATAGGCGTAACTCATGGGCAACGTGGTTATGGGCCGTTCATGCTCATCAATTGACAAATAATCAGCAATGGAGGCAGCGTTGGCTTCCATGTTATCATAACTGATACGAACAAATTTAGGACTACCGGTACTTCCTGAAGTGGTGAGCAGCATGGCAAGATCATGATGCAACGGGAAATTATTGTTTGCCCTGAGCTTTACCAGCGAATACCCGTGACCGCTGAAAACTGTTTCAGCCTGTGTGAATTCGGGCAGCCGGTGATCGGGCAGCCATATAAAACGGGGTTCGTATTGCTTAACAAGAGCGGCAAGGAATCCGGCGTTCATTTTTGAATCGAGCATCACGGGAACAATCCTGCCTGCAATCAAAGAAATGTAACCCGACAATGAGCCGGGGGTATTTTGACAAAGACAGAATACCAGGCAACGGTGCTTTATTACCTGATTGACAGATTCGGAAAAATCGCTGAGCTCCCTATAGGTCAGCCGGGTTCCGTCATCGGCAACGATGGCAGTCAGGTTTAATGGAAAGCTGGTTTTGAAAGGTAACATAACACCTGAACCTTTATTTCAGTGATAAATATTTTTGCCTGATGTTGTGTGCAATTTGTTCCGGCAGCAGTTCATGCTGCTCCAGCATATACCGGTAATCTCCGGCAGGTTTAAATTTGTCTTCTATGCCAAGCCTTAACAATGCCCGATGATCATGAACTGAAGCTAAATGTTCGGCAATGGCTCCGCCCAGGCCTCCTGATTTTGCATGTTCTTCGACTGAAACGATCATTCGTGCATAACCTGTTTCATGATCAATGGTATCAGTATCCAGCGGTTTGATGGTATGCATATCAATAACAGTGGCTGTAATGCCTTGTTTCCCGAGTATTTCAGCAGCCTGTAATGAATGATATACCATTGACCCGGTTGCTACGATGGCAATATCAGCGCCTTTCATCAGTATGATAGCTTTTCCTATTTCAAAATTATAATCCTCGCGGTAAACCACCGGATTATTCATAACGCCTGTGAGCCGGAGATATACAGGTCCGTTGAATTTAGATGCCGCTTCCGTCGCTTTAACGAGTTCGGTGCAATCAGCCGGCGACAGAATTACAATGCCGGGGATTGCCCTGACGATGGCCAAATCCTCCATGCAATAATGGGTGTTGCCAAATATGCCCATGGCGAATCCGGAACCAAGGCCAACCAGTTTTACATTTCTTTGCATGTATCCCATGAAATGCCGCATGGGTTCACAGGCTCTTAAAACTGAAAAATTCGCAAAAGAAATGGCAAACGGAACAAATTCCTCATTGGCAAAGGCTGCCGCGATGCCCAGCATGTTCTGTTCGGCTATCCCGGTATTGATCAACCTTTCAGGAAAGGCTTTTACAAAACGGTCGAGGCCTGCGATGCGGGCAAGATCGCCGGTAATGGCCATTATTTTCCCGTTTTCCTTTACCATTTCCAGCAGGGCATAACCTAAGGCGCCTCCCTGCCCCAGTAATGACCAAACTCTGATACTGGCAGGATCAAACTTTATCATACAGGTTATTTCTTTCTGATATTTCAATCATCGCCGCATCAAATATTTCCTTCGAAAGACAGTTGTGATGCCATGTGTTGTTATTTTCCATAAAGGAAACTCCTTTTCCTTTTATAGTATGTGCAATGATTATCCGAGGTTTCTGGTCATGACGGGGCTTTGACAAAGCCTCCGAAAGTTGAGCACAACTATGGCCATCCTCAACCATGATTACCTCCCATCCGAAGCCCTTCCACATCTGTTCGAGATCGATGTTCATCACATCGCAGGTTTTTCCGTCTGATTGCATTGAATTAAGATCAACAATCGCTGTGAGATTGGATAATTTGAAATGAGGTGCCGACATGGCCGCCTCCCATACCGAACCTTCATTGCATTCGCCATCGCCAAGCAGAACATAAACAGCATATGGATTCCCGGTTTTTTTTGAAGCCAGCGCCAACCCAACGCCATAGGACAAACCAAAACCCAATGTGCCGTTTGAATACTCTAATCCTAAATCATGATTCAGGGATGCCGCGCCTGGCAGTGGCCCGCCGTTTTTTCCGAAGGTGAAAAGTTGCTCTTCGCTGATGATATGCGATGCCTCGAGGGCTGCATAATGCGCCAGCGACCCATCTCCCTTGCTTAAAATAAACCGGTCCCTGTTTTTCCATTTTGGGTTTCCGGGTTGAATTCGCAGAATTCCGCCATAAAGCGTAGCGAGTATTTCAACAATGGAGAGGCACCCGCCCAGGTGAGCTCCCTGAGATCCTGCCTGGTGAGCCAGCCGGAGTATATGGAAGCGCATTTGTAACGCTGCATTTTCGCAAGCCCTGATTATTTCGTTTTTTGTATTCATATTACGCCTCCGTCGGCACGGATGACCTGTCCTGTTATAAACGATGACAGATCCGATGCAAGGAAAACTGCAATATCGGCAACTTCTGAAGGTTGTCCGATTCTTTTTATACTCGAATTTTTAATTAATTCTGAAATTGTTTCTTCCGGCATGCCTGATATCATCTCTGTTTCGGTAAGGCCAGGCGCAATGCAATTGGCTCTGATACCCGATCCGCCAAGCTCCGCTGCAATCACTTTCGTCATGCACATCAGGGCTGCTTTTGAAGAACCGTAAACTGACCTTCCGCATGCGCCATCAATCCCGGCGATGGATGAAATATTGATAATGCTCCCCGATTTTTGCCTGACCATTAATTTTGCGATATATTGGGTTATTAGAAAAGGAGCAATAAAATTAATGTCAAATACCTCTTTAAGCTTATCTACGGTGGACATTTGAAAAAGAGCGCTATAACCAATCCCTGCGTTATTGACGAGGATATCGACAGGGTGTTGGAAACCCACGATGTGTTTGATGGCTGATTTTATTTCATCAATGTTGCCGGCATCAAAGTAAACAGGAAATATATGCACTGAATTTTTTTCAGAAAGACTTTTGATGAATTTGGAAAAGGTGATGTTTTCTTTGCGTACACAGGCAAATACACTGGCGCCATTGTCGGCAAAGGCTTCCAGTACCGCCTTTCCGATTCCCCTGTTGCAGCCTGTTATGACTGCGGTTTTGCCGTTTAATAATTTACAGCCCGATGCCATATTTCTTTAAAATTTCGAATCCTTTCAGGTAAGAATTAAAATCGATGATGTCATCCGTTTCAATCATAATATTAAAGGCCTCTTCAAGTTCCGCGATAAGACTCATGTGACCAACGGAATCCCACAAAGCCACACTTTGATACGCCAGCTTGGAAAGTTCCGGTTCTGTTACATCAAATATTTCAATAAATGCCTTGTTGTATCTTTCAATTAAATGACCCCTCCCCGGCCCTCCCCTTGAAGGGGAGGGGGACCCTGTACCAGATATTATATATGGATGTTTTTGTTTCATAGTGGTTGTAAAACTTCAACAACGAATTCATTTTAATCCCTGGTGCAACTTCTCCCTCCCCTCC
>JBAXFM010000188.1:0-10292 GCA_037139855.1 Bacteroidota bacterium | reverse complement strand
GAAAAGGTGATGAAAAAGCTCAACCGGCTTATTGAAAAGTGACAGTTATACAGGTAGGTTAAAAAATCGCCGTTAAACTACGCAATGAATGGAACTTAACTTTGCGAAATATGCTGGAAGGGTTGATATAACGGGTTGATTCAACATCAAAGGTAAGTTGAAAATGATAAGGGTTTGCTGCATGGTTTTTAACTTTCGGGTACACCGTTTTTGCCAATTTCCCTTCCTTTAAAATTTCAAGCATGGCCTCAGTTGCTTCAATGGCATTCTTTTTACATTCGACAATGCTGTCGCCCTGAGTGATCACCGGGGACCAGTCCAGGCACTTTACTGAGAATCCTCCCTCTTTTTCAGGGGACATACGATATGTTAATGACAGTAGCTTCATGTTAATCGGTTGTTAAATCGGCCAGTGTGACCTGCTTTTTAATATCCTCCAACAGTCCTTTCTTGATGTTTTTATGGTAAGGAACAGTTTATGGAATACCATTTTTCAAAAAGATATAATGGCTTCCCCTGATCCTGTCCAGAATCCAACCGTTTTTTTTCAATTCAGTGATGACTTCTTTAGCTGTCATCACCTTCTTCCAGTTGTATTCCGGTTGCTTTACCATAGTCAGGCACAAAGTTACCTATTAATTTTCGGTTTAAGAAATGAAAAGAAATGTTAAAAACATTGCACCATTTATAAACCTTCCTGATATTTGCAAACAGAGTCGAAATCAGATCACAAACAGCGTGATTAAAAATTGATTGTTTGACAATTGTTAGACTTTTGCATTTTTCCAACCTTTGAAAACACCAGTAAATACATGCAAAGTATGAGTCCCGGAATTTGCTGGTTTTTTCTCCCTAAATGTTCAGTCGTACAGGCTGTGAAATTGGGTTACAGCGGAGGAGTGGAAGTGATTTCGTAATTCCTGAGCACCCACTTCCATGCAGGGATAACGGATATGTTCCTGTCATTTTCTGTGATTGATTCTTCCTGATTGAAGGTAATTATATTGAGATGCTTAACCGGATATTTTTCTACAGCCCTTAACAACGCCGAAATTTCCCTCTTCCGTGTTTCATACTCCTGGAAACGGTAACAAACCTGGATCAAAGCTTCACCAGGAAGATAAAAATCAACTTCATAGCCATTGCGGAGGTAGAAAACCCGGGTTCCATAGCGCTTTCGCAATACATTAAAAACTTGTGTTTCAAGTTGAAAGGATTCCGGTTCCAAAAGGAATAAGGATAACAAGCCATTATCTCCGAAATAGTATTTTTTCTTTGATTCCCGGCTACTGATCTTCGCACTGTAATTCAACAGATCGTTAATTAAAAACGAGTCCTTCATGTAGTTTATATATTCAATAACTGTGGCTGTTCCAACCTGTACACCAGTGGAAATAATGATGTTACGGATACGGTTATAGGAAACTTCATCCATCGTACTTTCGGCTATTTTTTTAATTAAAAGCTTAAGTGCGAAAGGGTTTCGTACCTGGTGACGCGTAATTATATCGCCCAGGAATACCTTTTGAAAAAGGTTGCTCAGGTATTCTTTTTTATCAGTGAACTTAATGAGTTCAGGAAACCCGCCGAACGAAAAAAAGTTGCCGAATTGGCGTTGTATTTCAAATCGTTCGGGTGAAAATTCCAGATTTGCCGGTATTTGAAGACCATTGAAAGAAAGATACTCCGTAAATGTAAGTGTTTCGATTTCCATCACCAGGAACCTCCCTCCAAGTGTTGAGGCCATTTCACTGCTCAACATTTCTGCATTGCTGCCGGTGATATATATCCGATAACCACTATCCGCAAGGCGCCGGGCAAATTTCTGCCAACCGGTTATGTTCTGGATTTCATCGAAAAATAAAATGGGAGTGCGGCTGAACACCTCTTTATAACTTTCTAAAATACTATCAAGACCGCTTACTTCAAGTTCAATGAGACGCTCATCCTCGAAATTTATATAAAGGATGTTCTCTATTGAAGATCCCTTTTTTACAAAATCCTGCATCAAATTGTAAAGAAAAAAGGTCTTACCTGCCCTTCGCTGACCGGTAAAAATATAGTTTGCATTGGGATCAGGACTATAGTTCCGCTCCACAACTTCCAGCGCAATAATCCTTGTCTGGTTTTCGAGGATTATTTTTTTAATGATATCCTTCATGATATTATTCTGTTTGGGATACAAAATTAATAAATATTGTTCTATATACAAAACGATATTAAGATTTTTTAATTCAGGTTATGCCCCGGAAATTCAATGATTCCTGATAATCGTTAGATAATTATTGTCATAGTTCGGTATTATGTGTATGTTTGTATATGGGTTTACCTAAATAAAACACCAATTGCAAGCTCATACATCGTTCTTAATCATATCGGATATGCGTGAACGTGCCTGCCTTTCCTTACCCGGAAGGTTAAAAACCACCGAATTTTCAACGGTCGGTTTACGCAACAATAACACATAATTTATCAGTCAATTATGGAGACTCCCCGCAATAAATCCGATGCCGAAATCCTGCGCCAAAAGGCTGAAGGGTTGCTGAACGCTTCGGCTTCGCTCAAAGTTTCGACAGAATCAGGTCTGCCCGTCTCTGAAAGCGAATTGCTGAAACTCATCCGTGAGCTGGCTTTTCAAAATGAAGAGAAGGCAAAACGCGCAGAAGAGCTTGTTATTGCCAATAAAGAACTTGCCTTTCAAAATATTGAGAAAGAAAAAAGGGCAGATGAGTTAAGTACTGCGGTAGCCTATTCCATCAAACTCACGCATGAACTTCAGGTACACCAGATAGAGCTGGAAATGCAGAATGAAGAGCTTCGTCTCTCAAAGTATGCATTGTTTCAGAGCGATGCCAAACATAGTTCAATGATCTCGAATATTTCAGATGTATTAGGCATCATCGGGGTTGATTGCTTAATTAAATATAAAAGCCCAAACATTGAGAAATGGTTCGGCTGGAAGCCTCACGACCTTGTAGGGACCGATGGTTGGTTAACTGTTCATCCCGATGATCTGGCGCGCGTTCAGAAGGAATTCTTTACCATCCTTGAAAAAGATAACTCGTCAACAAAAGTAGAGTACAGATATAAATGCAAAGACGGAAGCTATAAACCGATAGAACTTACCGCTACCAATCTTATAAATGATCCGGTTATAGAAGGCGTATTGTTGAATTATCATGATATCTCGGAACGTAAGCAAATTGAAGATAAGCTGAAACTGGAATCTTCCCGTTTATCACTGGCCACCCGTGCCAGTGGCGTTGGCGTGTGGGACTTCGACATGGTCAACAATATTTTAGTGTGGGACGATCATATGTTATCGCTTTATGGAATTGAAAAAAAAGATTTTACCGGCAAGTATGATACCTGGACAACAAGAATCCATCCTGATGATCGGGAAAGGTGCATTATTGAAGGAGAAAGGTCGCTACGCAGTGAAAAAGGGTATGAAACAGAGTTTCGGGTAACCTGGCCCGATGGTTCTGTTCACATTATCAGGGCGATTGCGATTGTTCATCGTGACGATTCAGGGAAGCCCCTGCGCATGATCGGTACGAATTGGGACATTACAGAACTCAGAAAATCGGAAAAAGTAAAACTTGATGATTCGGAAAACAGGTATCGTTCCATTTTTCAGGGAAGTTCCGATGGAATCATCATCATCGACATAGAGACCAAAATGATCATGTTTGCTAATTCAGCTCAATGCGAAATGCTTGGATATAGTGAGCCGCAACTGCAAACGATGAATATTGAAGCGCTTCATCCTAAAGGTTCTTATAAAGATATACTTGTTGATTTTGATAAAATAGTGAGAGGGGAGAATACTCATATTGAAAATATTCAATGTATACGAAGCAACGGGGAAATTTTCTATGCAGATATCACTTCGAATTTCGCAACCATCAACGGCAAAAAATGCGTTGTAGGATTTTTTCGCGACATCACTCAACGCAAACTGGCAGAGGAAACTGTGCAAAAAAGCGAAGAATTGCTCAAAACTGTTGTACTCAATAACACTGACCTCATTACGCTTACCGATGTTGCTGGCTTTTTACTCTTTGTCAGTCCGCAATGTGAAGCCGTTCTTGGATATCCGAATGATAAATTTATAGGGATTCAAATTCCAGATATCATTCATCCTGATGATGCTGAGATGGTCCGGTTAGCCTGGGGCGGGTTATTTAATGACGGGAAGGAAGTAAGGGAATTGGAATATCGGATTTTTGACAGCAAGGGTGCTGTAAGGTGGTTGTCTCATTCTGCAAAAACATACTATGTTAATGAGATCGTGATTGGTGTGGTGAGCACCATCCGGAACATCACTGACCGCAAGATGGCAGAACAGGCTATCAAGGCAAGTGAAGAAAAATATAAAACCATGTTAAATGCCACTCCGGAATGCCTGGTATTAACCAACATGACCGGAGTCATTATCGAGGTTTCTGAAATCAGTATTCATTTATTGGGAGCAGAGCGGAGAGACGATTTGGTAGGTAAAGATATTTTTCACTTTGTTCCATCCGATGAGCATAACCTGTTAGGCGAAATGCTTGTGAGAACAACGCATGAAGGGCATGCACAAAATATCGGGATAACTGTCAAAAGGGAAAACCAATCAGTATTTGCCGGCGAAATCAGCGCTACTTTGATGCAGGACGCTGACGGTGCACCCGTATCATTAATGATTATTGTCCGGGATATTTCCCAACGTAAGAAAAAGGAGGCAAAGCAGATCCATACCGACCGAATGTCGACACTCGGTGAAATGGCCGCAGGTATTGCCCATGAGATCAACCAGCCCTTGAACATCATTTCGATGGTGATGGACCGGATTTTATTTGAGATTGCCAAACCCGAAATGGTCGATATCGGATTTCTTAAGAGAAAATCAGATAAAATTTTCGAAAACATTACCCGTATCAGGGACATCATTGATCATGTGAGGGCTTTTTCGAGAAGTCAGGATGATGGTTACATCCCTTCTCCCTTCAGTGTTAATTCAAGCATTGTAAACGCATCTTCGATGATTATGACACAGTTCAAACACCACGGCATCAACCTGAATCTGCAGCTCGAACAGCACCTGCCCCTGTTGGTTGGAAATACCTATAAATTTGAGCAGGTGATCCTGAACATGCTGGCCAATGCCAAAGATGCAGTAACGGAGAAGAAAAGCAAATCGGAAGAAGATTTTGAAATGTATATTGGAATCAGGTCCTATGAGGAAAATGAGCGCATCTTCATTGATATTACAGATAATGGCATTGGCATCAGCCATGACAATATAAAAAATATCATGCTTCCTTTTTATACCACCAAAGAGGAAGGAAAAGGAACCGGACTCGGCTTATCGATATCCTATCAGATTATCAGGGAAATGAACGGAACCATTGAAATAACGAGCGATATTTCAACTGGAACTAAATTTCAGCTGGTTTTACCGGTACAGAAAACAAAATAAAGATAGCCTTTGACGGCAAATACATCATACGCGTTTTTGCGTGTATACGCGATATTATTCTGAAATAAGCAATAAATCTGCTCAATTCTCTCCCTGAAAATTATTTTTTCAAAAATAAAATCATTGTTTTTGTTTTCATTTCCAGATAAATAGCTGCTAAGAATCGCACAATTATCATTTTCAGGTTATTTCCGGCACATCCTTTGGTAGTATTCCCTTTCTTACTATCAGCGGAACCGTTCCTTCTGTTAAGCAATTCTTGCTAAAACATCCTTACCGGTAAAAAAAACCGAAAGCATGCGGTACCAAGAATTTCGTTTTTTCTTGTATAGATAAATCGAAATTTCTCTTTATGCGTACCCTGGTCGAATTAAACATAGCGTTTTCAGTCATCATTTTAACCTCCTATTGGTGAACAATACCTTCATCAATGGCGGAATATATCATAACTAACAATTAATCAAATATATAATTAACATAGGAGATAAACCAATGGGATTAGCGTCAGAAATGAAAAATTTGACCGCAGATTTACTGGCTTCATTCAAAAATCGGATCAAGGAAAACGAAGAGCTTATAAGCAATGTACAAACAACTCTTGATGGGTTCCGCAAGGACCACCAGGGGATGACGGCTGTTTTAAACACCAAAGCTGCCATACTGAGAGAAGACCTTGCCAAAGCTGAAAAAGTCCGGCTAAGCGAATACAAAAGCATGATGAAAGGCATTCATGCGTCATTAAATGGAATCCGCACGAATGTCACGAATATCAAAAATTACACCGATGAAATGGTCAATGATTTTTTACAGGACAGAAAACATGCCCTGGCTGAATGGGAAAAGATGCAGGAAATAATGACACAGATAAGGCAAGAAGACCATTCAGCTAAACCAAAATGATGGAAAGAAACCACTCCTCTTCATACGTAAGTCCCAGCCGGCGCGAAAGTGCAGAGCGCTATCGTGCACTTTTCGAAAGTTCTCTTGATGCTATTATGACACTCGATCCACCTTCATGGCGATTTACCACGGCAAACCCTACGACTTTGAAGATGTTTAAGGCGAAAGACCAGGCGGAATTCATATCCATGGATCCCTGGAAACTGTCTCCCGAAAAGCAACAGGATGGCTGGCTTTCTGTGGATAAAGCCGCGGATGCGATAGAAATAGCTCTTCGCGATGGTTCTTATTTATTTGAGTGGACACATAAACGACTGAATGGTGAGGAGTTCCCTGCAACGGTGCTTCTTACCAGGGTTGAAATTTCAGGTAACAAATTCCTTCAGGCGATCGTTCATGATACCACCAGGCGCAAGCAGATCGAGGAACAACTTAAACAATCAACGGCGCGACTGATTTTGGCTACGCGTGCAGGGGGCGTTGGCGTATGGGACTATGACATTGTCCACAACATCCTGTTATGGGACGATCAGATGTTTGCACTCTATGGAATTAAAAAACAGGAATTCAACGGCGTGTATGAAGCCTGGCAGGCAGGGGTTCATCTTTTAGATAAGGAAAGGAGCAACGCGGAGATCGAGATGGCGATCCGTGGCGAAAAGGAGTTTGATACTGAGTTCCGGGTGTGTTGGGAGGATGGTTCTATTCACAATATCAGGGCTATTGCTGTCGTTCAGCGCGATGACTCTGGAAATCCCCTGCGTATGATCGGCACAAACTGGGACATTACAGAATTCAGGAAAGCAGAAAGAGAGAAGCTGGCCCTGAGTGAGTCGAAGATGAGAACCACGCTTTATAGTATTGGCGATGCAGTTATATCGCTGGATATAAATGGTTGTGTGTTGCTTATGAATCCGATGGCAGAGAAATTGACCGGGTGGAGCGAGCCGGAGGCCTGTGGAAAACCTCTTGAAGATGTGTTTTGCATTGTACAGGAAGAAACACATTCCAAGGTTGACAACCCGGTGGTTCAGGTTCTGAAGGGGGGAATAGCCGTTGGAATTCCGGATCGTACCCTGCTGATTGCCCGCAATGGCGTTGAATGTCCCATTGGCGATAGCGCTGCACCGATATTTGACCAGGAACTCAATATAATCGGTGTTGTGCTTATTTTCCGCGATTTGACTAAAGAGAGAGAAATGCAGGAAAAATTGCTGATTTCTGAAAAGCTGGCGGTTATGGGGAGGCTTGTGGCAGATGTAGCGCATGAAATCAATAACCCGCTCGCGATTATTATCGGCAGAACCCAGCTCATGCTGCACCGGCTTGAGGAGCAGCCATCGCCGTTAACAGGTCAGCTTGAAACAGTATTGCAGAGCGCCCGGCGTTGTAAAACCATTTTAAGTAATCTCCTTACCTATTGTAAAACCATCGGTGGGAAAGAAGAGACGATCAATCTGTCCGATTTAATCATGGAGGCAGTTGAAAATGTAAATGATCAATATCAGATGCACGCTGTGCATGTAACATTGCATTGTATGTTGCCAGCTAACATAAAAATTACCAGTAATAAGCATGCCCTGCTCTCGGTCTTTGTTAATCTTATCCGCAATGCCAGGCAGGCCATGCCCGAAAAAGGCAATCTTACAATCACTGTTGAAAAGAAAGATGAAAGTCAGCTCCAGATCGAAATTCACGACACCGGCATCGGTATGAGCAAAGAACAAGTTTCACAATTATTTCAGCCATTCATTTCCGGGTGGGAGGAATACGATGGTACAGGACTGGGTCTCGCCACCAGCCTGGGCATTATTGAAGCGTATGGAGGTAAAATATGGGCTGAAAGCGAGGGCAGGGGGAAAGGCGCAACTTTTACGATTTTACTGCCCTATATACAGAATGAAAAGAAAACAAATCGAACTGTTAACGAATTGGAGGATTAAAAGATGAAAAAGGAAGATGCCAATTGGAAAATACTCATCATTGATGATGAACCGGAACTCCTGGAGGTGATCAAAGATGTGCTGGAAGAAGAAAAATATCAGGTCATTTGTGCTTCCAGCGGTTCAGAAGGCATCGTGCTTAATGAAACGCAAAATCCGGATTTAATACTTCTTGACCTGCGTATGCCTGAAATGGATGGCATTGCCACATTGCATAACATCCGAAAAACGGATGTCAAAGTCCTTGTAGTCATTCTTACAGGATTCGGATGTCCTGATACCATAAGGGATGCTGTAGAGCTCCATGTATGTGAATACCTGAGCAAGCCTTTTGAAAATGAAGATTTGATAAGCGTGATCAGTCATGCACTTGAACTTTAAACAAAAAAAGTGGAATGATGAAAGAACTAAAAAAACTTATCTATGTACCTGTTCTGCATGCACATGAAGCTCCAGGATTCGCAACGTCAATCCGTCATGGAAAAGAGGAAAGTGATATAAAAAGCGGGAAAAACATTGAAAAGATATCGGCTGTTGATCAAATGTGGAACGGAATTGCTGCCAAAATTGGGGAACTTAACATACCCTGGAAACACACACGCATTTATCAGGATGGCTTGCCGGTTTGCGGTAATGAATTGGAAGTAGTTACGCGACTTGCCGGCAATGGCGTTCATAATTTCCTGTTTATTTTAGATATGATACAGAAGAGGGCGAAACTGGAGGGAACTGAAAATATGGATTTACTTATCAGGGAATATGATTTGATTACCAATCTGTTGATGAAAAATTCTGCTAAAAGCAAGAAGGAAACAATTGCAGAATATCAGGGTAAAAGCAGGGAACTGCTTACACTTCGGGATGAATTCATATTAAATCGCATTAAAAACACCCTTCAAAGCGGAGAATTGCCCATTGTTTTTATGGGCGTTATGCACCGTTTGGATAAAATGCTTGAAAAGGATTTCCTGGTTTCTTATGTTATTTATCGCCTTCCATTCCGAAGTATCGGGACAATTTATAACTATTAATCCGGGGTAATATGATTCGAAAACAATCGTTGCTACGCGCTAACCCTATTTTGTTTTCCCCGATTTACCTTAATGCAGAGAATATTTCCACAGAAAAACTACTTGCGCTCTATCGCTTTGTAAACCTGTTTTTCCCGCAATTAGGTTCCGGTCTGGTAAATACGATTATGGACATGAACAAATACAGCGAGCGGTTAACTGCCGATAGTTCTCCGGAGGAAAGGAGGAACCTGATCCGTGACATGAAGGGCTTGAACATGGATATTCATTACGAGCTGAAAGACAATGAACAAAAGATGATGGAAATTTCAATTCACATTGTTCCCAGCGAAGTTCTTGAACGGGCTCAGCAGGGAAAGCTTGATTTAAGTCAGTTTCAAAAACTGAGCGATGATCTTGATAAAATCATTGTCAAACTGATTGTGAAGGAAATTTGCAAACGTTTCACATTCAAAGTGGTTGATTATTTTCAATCTCTGATGAAAAGCAAACAAATGCCCACATTTATTACCCAATTACTTGACATGGGTTGGATTAACAACAAGGGGCAATTGCTTAAAGAAGCCTCTATTGATGATTTGCTTACAGGGAAATATCGTGAACAATTTGAACGTCTCATGCCCACGGAAGTTCTGCACGAGGGTATGCAAATCAGGGAAACGATCAAAGCATGTTTTGCGATCGGCCAGGATAACGAGGATTCACTCATCCAGGATGCCAGGAAACGTCATGCCCTGCTCGAGATTACGATTCGGTAAACGCAAATATAGCGTGACTAACACCCCTGCAGCCACCTTCCGGTCAGAAGCATCATCAGGAAATTTTCTTGGATCAAAAAATTTTGATCCAAAAGAGTCTCTCCGGCGGATTTGATATTTGCCACCTTCATATCAATATTGCCTTTTGATTCTGAGGTATTGTCGCTTTTTACCTTACCGGATATAAACAGGA
>JBAXFM010000187.1:0-10307 GCA_037139855.1 Bacteroidota bacterium | reverse complement strand
TAAATCAGACGCTATAAGTTGTAGATGAGGTGTCTCCTCCCCTGCCTGTCCAGTTGGTATGAAAGAATTTCCCCCGTGGACTGTCGTTTCGCTCATAAGTATGCGCTCCGAAATAATCGCGTTGTGCCTGGAGAAGATTGGCAGGAAGGTTAGCCGTCCTGTAACCATCATAGTAAGCGAGGGCGGCAGCCATAGCCGGTAGCGGTATACCGTTCAGGGCAGCTTCGGCAATTACAGTCCTCCAACCCTTTTGAGTATGCATAATGGTATCCCTGAAGAACGGATCGAGGAGGAGGTTGTTGAGTTGAGGATTGAGCAAGTATGCATCGCTAATTTTCGCCAGAAAAACAGAACGGATGATGCATCCACCTCGCCACATCAGCGCAATTCCCCCATAGTTCAGCGTCCAACCATATTCTTTTGCTGCGGCTTGCATCAGCAGATAGCCCTGTGCATATGATACAAGTTTTGAGGTATACAGTGCATCCTTCAGCTGGTTTAAAAAACTTTCGCGATCACCATCGAAAGATACGGCAATCCCTGCCAGTATTTTCGATGCCGCAACCCGCTCATCTTTTTGTGAAGAAAGACATCGTGCAAACACAGCTTCACCAATCAGTGTGAGTGGAACACCCAGATCAAGCGCAGCAACGCCGGTCCATTTGCCAGTTCCTTTTTGTCCGGCTTTGTCAAGGATATTGTCAACCAGCGCTGAACCATCGGTATCACGAAAAGCGAAAATGTCGCGTGTGATCTCGATCAGATAGCTTCCAAGTTCTCCTTCATTCCATTCTTTGAAAACCTCATGAATTTCCTGGGCCTTCATCCCCAGCAGGTCGCGCATTACCTGGTAAGCCTCGCAAATCAGCTGCATGTCACCGTACTCAATGCCATTGTGAACCATTTTCACAAAGTGACCGGCGCCGTTCTCTCCAACCCAATCACAACAAGGAGTTCCATCGTCCACCTTGGCAGCTATCGCCTGAAAGATGGGTTTTACCGCTGGCCATGCTGCAGGGGAACCTCCGGGCATAATGGAGGGCCCGAGTAGTGCGCCCTCCTCGCCACCTGAAACACCTGTGCCGATAAATAAAAACCCTTTGCTTTCAAGATAGGCCGTCCGGCGGTTTGAATCAGGAAAGTGTGAATTACCGCCATCAATGATGATATCACCTTGTTCAAGGTATGGGATCAGCAGTTCGATGAATTCATCCACGGGTTTTCCCGCCTTGATCATCAGCATTATTTTACGAGGTCGTGACAGTGACTTTACAAATTCCCCGAGCGAATGGGTCCCGATAATATTCTTATTATGTCCGCGGCCCATCAAAAAAAGGTCAACTTTATCAACAGAGCGGTTAAATACCGACACCGTAAAACCTTTGCTTTCCAGGTTTAAAACAAGGTTTTCTCCCATCACGGCCAATCCGATCAATCCAATATCTGCAAGTTTGTTCATATCCTTTATGAATGTTTGTATATGTTTACTTTTTCATTTCAATTACGATAAACCCCATAGCCTCCAGAATTTCCCTGGCCCGGGAATTCCCGTTTAATAAAATTATTTTATATGCCGGGAATTCTCTCCTGACAGGGTATTGTCCTCTCTGTTTTTCAAAATCCCCGGGATTTGAGCGAAAACGAAAATCATCCCCGGCAACATCATATGTGTGCAAAATTGCCTGGCAAGCAAGTCTTTCAGGAGATTGATCCTGGCAATCAAGGATAATTACTGGGTCGGCAGGTTCCGGAATTCCCGACGGCTCCCATTCCTGAACCGGAAGGTCAAAATAACGGCCCAGATTGCGGACGATATGAACGGTTCCATTTCGTTTCCCGTCTGTTGAGTACCCTGCAATGTGAGGCGAGGCAATTGTAATCATTTCCAGTAGCTGCATGTCAACCGCTGGTTCATTTTCCCACACATCAATCACTGTGCCGGCAATTCTATGATTTGATAATGCAGACTTTAATGCAATGCTATCCATCACTTCACCCCTTGATGAATTGATCAGCCAGGCGTTATCCTTTAACATGGTCAATTCCTGTGTGCCGATAAGGTGAAAAGTTCTGTCTTCACCAGTTTTGTTAAGCGGAACATGAAGTGTAACCACATCAGATTCCTTCAGAAGCTGTTCGAGAGATACAAACCCGGTTTCGCCTTCTGCTCTTGCACGGGGAGGGTCGTTCAGCAGGATCCTCATTCCAAGCAAACTGGCCAAAGCTTCAACTTTCCTGCCAACGTGCCCTACTCCAATAATACCCATCGTTTTGCCTGAAATCGAAAAATCATGCCTTACAACCAGGTTCGCCAGTACAGAGGCAATATACTGCTGCACGGAAGCAGCGTTGCATCCAGGGGCATTTATCCAATGAACCGAATGAGCATCACAGTATTCCGTATCAATATGATCATATCCGATGGTCGCTGTAGCAATAAATTTCACTCCCGAACCCTCAAGCGTTGACTTATTGCAAACTGTCCGTGTCCGGATCAGCATTGCATCGGCATTTGGAAAGGCTGAGGCTTTGATTTTCAGGCCATCCAGGTAAACGACCGAAGCATAGGGTTCGAGCGCACCTTTTAAAAACGGAATTTTATCATCGGCAATAATTGTGATCATTTATTCAAGTATTATTCAATTCTTTAGGCAAATATACTGATTCCTCCCCTGCATTTTGTTAATAACTTTTTCAAATTTATGTATTACCTTTTCCTCTTTTTCGGATTAAGCTATAAAAGCATTATGGAAACCCTGATCCGTTTCAAAATAGTCGAAATCGATTCCAAAATCAGTTTCAACGGAAAAAAGAAAAAAACCCTGAAATACCCGGTTCGTTCAGTGTCGCTTATTCCGGAACCAAAATCACTGGCAAAGATGCAAAACCTTGCTACTCTTCCCGAAATATTCTGGCAATGACCGGGCCGAAGGTGGCATAACAGATAAATTCGGCTAATTTTGCAAAGATAATCACCACCTCGCTGGCTGGGGTGACAGAATAGCTGTCATTTATGAAATTCAGTGAAATACCAGGAAATCAGGAAATAAAAAACAAGTTGGTACGCACTGTGCTCGACCAGCGGGTAAGTCATGCCCAGTTGTTTTTCGGGCCCGAAGAGAGCAGCAAACTCGCACTGGCCATTGCCTATGCACAGTTCATCAATTGCACAAAAAAGCAGGGGATTACTGGCAATGAGCAATTTACGAATGACGATTTACGATTTACGAATTTTGCGGCATCCGGCATTGACTCGTGCGGAACTTGCCCATCGTGTGTAAAATACCAGAAACTTGCCCATCCCGACCTTCACTTTATTTATCCCGTTGCCACAACCAAAAGAATTACCAGTAAACCGCAAAGCAAACACTTTATCGACGAGTGGCGGGCGTTTTTGCTTGGGAACAACTTTGAAGCTGGTCTGCAAGAATGGTACGAGGCCATTGGCATCGAAAACAAACAGGGCATCATCAATGCGGTTGATTGTAACGAAATTATTACAACCCTGAGTTACAAAAGTTACGAGTCAGACTATAAAGTGATGATCATATGGATGGTCGAAAAGCTATACTATGCCGCAGCGCCTAAAATTCTGAAGATCCTGGAAGAACCACCTGAAAAAACGCTCTTTATCCTGATTTCTGAGGAGCCTGATCAGATCATCAAGACGATTCTTTCACGTACGCTGATGGTGAAAATCCCCAAATCTCTTACCGGCAGAAATCTGAAAAATGAGGATGACTCAGTTCACTTTATTGCTTTTCGTCAATGGATGCGTGCCTGCTACGGGGCAAAAGTTCCGGACCTGATAAAATTCGCTTCCGAAATCGCCAAATCCGGCAGGGAAAAGCAAAAGAGCTTTCTAATCTATTCCCTTAAAACACTTGGGTTTTGTGCTTCCATGAATTATCTCGGGCAAATTCCTGCAGGGATTGAAGGGGAAGAATTGAAATTCATCAAAGATTTCTCTCCATTCATTAAATCCGATAACCTGATCGGTTTCAACACACTATTCAACGATGCCATCTATCATATCGAACGCAACGCCCACCCTGCCACCTTGTTCCTCGACCTCTCCCTCAAAATAGTCCGGCTGTTTAAACCGAATTTTGTATCTTTGTAAGGTTTTTAAATGGATATGGAGAACAAAGAAAGCATAGAAATACAACCAGAGGATACTCAACCACAGGAAGTTACGATTGAAGAAACTGATATCTTTGAATTCAGGCAGGCCAAGTTGCCAGATAATCCGTTTTTGAGCCGGGGATGTTGCCAGTCGCCCAAGATATATCATAAAAATGAAATGGTATTCCGGCATCGCTGCAGTAAATTTGATTCCTTCGACTGGCTAAAGGATATTCCTGCTGCAAAAAACATGGCAACGGATGCAATTGAGGTCCGGTTTAAAAACAGTCGTAAAGATTATTTCCGCATGCCGCCTGATCTGGATCTGATGGTCGGAGATGTTGTTGCAGTAGAAGCTTCTCCCGGCCATGACATCGGAATCGTGAGCATGGTGGGTGAAATGGTCAGGTTTCAGCTGCATAAAAAGCACCTGCCTTCTTCCTCTGATGACATTAAAAAAGTTTACCGGAAAGCACGACTCACCGATATTGAAAAATGGATCACCGCTGTAGAAATGGAAACATCCACCATGTTTCGTGCACGCATCATCGCCGACAATCTTGGATTATTGATGAAGATCAATGATGTTGAAATTCAGGGTGATAATACAAAAGCCATTTTTTACTACACGGCTGAAGACCGTGTTGATTTCAGGGAATTGATCAAATTGCTGGCCGAAGATTTTAAAGTACGCATCGAAATGCGGCAGATTGGAGCCCGGCAGGAAGCCAGCCGGCTTGGAGGCATCGGCTCATGCGGCAGAGAACTTTGTTGTGCAACCTGGATGAGCGATTTCAAATCGGTCACCACCAATGCCGCCAGGGTCCAGCAACTTACACTTAACCCGCAGAAACTTGCCGGACAATGCGGAAAACTCAAATGCTGCCTCAACTACGAATACGACACTTATCTTGATGCCATCAAGGGAATACCCAATACCGAACTGCGGCTTAAAACGAAACGTGGCGATGCTGTGCATCAAAAAACCGACATCTTCCAGAAAATGCTTTGGTACTCTTACCTCTCTGATCTTGGAAACCTGATCGCCATTCCTGTTGATCAGGTAATTTTCATTCTGGATGAAAATAAAAAAGGAATTCTGGTTGAAAAACTGGAAGATTTTTCAAAAGCCATTGAGAAAAAGACCGCTTTTGAAAGTGGCGCTGTTCAGGATGACCTTACCCGTTTCGACCATTTATAAACTTCCTTTTTCGACCAATCGAACCATGAACCGGAACCCGGAAAAGAAAACACTTCTGCTGATGCTTCTGCTGATGGTGACCTTTGTCTCCTGCGATTCAAACCGGGTTTTCGAAGAACATATTCCCATTAAACAAGAAAAATGGAATGCAAAAAATCATCTTCAGTTCGATGTCACAATTTCTGATCTGCTGGCGCGTTACAATGTTTACCTGAATGTTCGCAATGGCACAGAGTACCCATATAGTAATCTGTTCCTGTTTATGAATACGATTACCCCCGATGGACACATTTCCCGCGACACGGTTGAACTCACCCTGGCTGATTATGACGGTCGCTGGCTGGGAACTGGGATGGGAAGTGTTAAATTCAGCCACTTTTTGTTCCAGAAAGATGTTCAATTCAAACAAACCGGAAACTATCGGTTTATTTTCGAACAGGCCATGCGTGTGAACGAACTGAACGGTATCAGCGATATCGGGTTGCGAATCGAAAAACAATAGTTTATTTAAACTTACATACCTGATTAACAGTAAAATGCCTGGTCCTTCTGTCAATAAAGCACAATTAAAAAAATACCTGAAAGGATTTTGGGTTTCATACATCGTGCTGATCGTGCTGATCGCTCTGTTTTTCATTTGTGTTGCCTATGGATTGTTTGGGAAAATGCCAACTTTTGAGGAACTTGAAAATCCGAAAAGCAACCTGGCAACAGAGGTAATCTCTTCGGACGGAAAACTGCTTGGCAAATACTACATTGAAAATCGTTCCAATACCCCATATCAGGAGCTCTCACCCAACGTGATCAACGCATTGATAGCCACTGAGGATGCCCGTTTTGAAAATCACTCAGGTATTGATGCAATCGCAATTTCCAGGGTTTTCTGGGGTATGGCCTCTGGCTCATCAAAAGGAGGTGGCTCAACCATCACCCAGCAACTTGCAAAAAATCTCTTCCCGCGCAAACAGGACCGGTCATTCCTTGAGACTGCGATCATCAAATTCAAAGAATGGATTACGGCAGTTAAACTGGAGCGCAACTATTCCAAAGATGAAATCCTGGCCATGTACCTGAACACGGTTGACTTCGGCAGCCAGTCGTACGGAATTAAATCAGCCGCTAAAACCTATTTCAACAAGGAACCAGCGCAGCTTAACATTGAGGAAGCCGCCATGCTCATCGGGATGCTTAAAGCCCCAACCTGGTTTAGCCCTGTGCGTAATCCGGCACGGGCATTCGAACGCCGCAACACCGTCATGCACCAGATGCTGAAGTATGATTATATTACTTCTGCCGAATTTGACACGCTGAAGTTACATCCTGTCGACATGACCAACTACCGGCTACAGGATCATACAACCGGTATTGCTACCTATTTCCGGGAATATCTCCGTATGGTGCTGGCTGAGTGGTGCGCACAAAATCCCAAGGAAGACGGTACGCCTTATAACCTTTACCGCGATGGGCTTAAAATACATACCACCATTAATTACAGGATGCAGGAACATGCCGAGTCGGCCATGCTCGAATATCTGGGGAAGGATTTGCAACCTGCCTTTTTCAAGCACTGGAAAGGAATTCCGAATGCCCCGTTTGTCTTTGAAGGAGCAACAGCTAAAAAAGAGACCGATAACCTGATGCATTCCGCCATGCGCCGGACAGACCGCTACTTACATTGCAAGACCAAAGGGAAAAGCGACACCGATATTCTTCAGGAGTTCAAAGTGCCCACAAAAATGAGGGTATTCTCATACCGGGGAGAAATCGACACGGTAATGACCCCGTTGGATTCGATCCGCTATTACAAATTTTTCCTGCAATCAGGCATCATGTCGATGGATCCGCTCACCGGACAGGTTAAAGCCTATGTAGGCGGAATTAACTATCGGTTTTTTCAATATGACCATGTAAAACTCAGTAAGCGACAGGTTGGGTCTACCTTTAAACCGTTTTTATATACCCTGGCCATGCAGGAAGGCGAATCGCCCTGTTCCCTCTACCCCAATGTACAGCCGGTAATTGATTTGGGAAACGGGGAAGTATGGGCGCCTGAAAATGCAAGTGATGAAAGGCTTGGGCAGCAGGTTACCCTCAAATGGGCGCTGGCTAATTCAAACAACTGGGTTTCAGGACAACTGATACGAAAGTATTCGCCAAAAGCGGTTGTGGCCATGGCACATAAAATGGGTGTTACCAGCGATATTCCTGTTGTTTACTCCATCGCTCTCGGCTCCTGTGATATCAGCCTGTACGAGATGGTTGGCGCGATGAGCGTTTTCGCCAACAAGGGCGTGTATATTGAACCCAGTTTCATTACCCGGATCGAAGATAAAAATGGAAATGTACTCCAAACTTTTAACACCAAATCGCAGGAAGTTATCAGCGAAGAAACCGCATTTCTGATGATCCAGCTGATGAGAGGCGTTGTAGATGGAGGCACCGGCGTTCGGTTACGGTATAAATATGGTCTCGACAATCCGATTGCCGGGAAAACAGGCACAACCCAGAATCAAAGTGACGGATGGTTTATGGGAATTACACCCGACCTCGTTACAGGAGTATGGGTTGGTTGCGAAGACCGTGCAGCACACTTCAGGAGCATTACCCTGGGGCAGGGCGCCAACATGGCATTGCCCATCTGGGGGCTTTATATGCAGCGGATTTACAGCGACCCCATGCTGCATTATTCCAAGCGCGACTTCGATCGTCCTAAAAAACCATTGGACGTTGACCTGGACTGTGGTGATGAAAATTCTCCCGGTCCGGTGAAAGGCACCAAGAAAAAGCAGGTAATCGACACAGATGAGTTCTAATTTCCCATCCAATTTTGAGGAAAAGCTGGGATTTGATGTGATCCGTCAGATACTCACTGAGAATTGTCTCTCTTCGCTCGGACAAGTTTGGGTGAGGAAGATGGGTTTCTCAACGAATGCCGTTGAAATTCACACAGCCCTTTTACAAACGGCGGAGCTGAAGACAATTTTACAGTTTGAAGATCAGTTTCCCGCCCAGGATTATTACGACCTCATCCCCGAATTGCTGAGGATCCGTATTCCCGGAACCTATATGGAAACCGATCAGCTCTCTGAGCTTAAACTTTCGGTATCTACCATCTCAGAACTACTTACCTTTCTTGCCGAAAGAGAAGAAAAGTTTCCGGCCTTATTTTCCCTGGCCTGTGATGGCGGGGAACCCGGGATCGGATATTCACCGCTGGCCTCCACTCCGCTTTTACAATCAATTGTGGTACAGGTTGAACGGATTGTGGACGACAAATCGGAAGTGAGAGATTCAGCATCACCGGAATTGAACAGAATCCGGAAAGAAAAAATACGGTTGCAGGCATCCGTGGAGCATAAAATTGTTCAAAGTTTCAAGCTTGCGAGACAAAATGGCTGGATACCCGATGAAGCTGAGGTGACCATTCGAAATGGTCGTCTGGTCATCCCGATGATCAGCACCCATAAACGGAAGATCCAGGGTTTTGTACATGACGAATCGGCTACCGGGCATACCGTGTATGTTGAACCCGCAGAAATTTTTGAGACCAACAACGAAATCAGGGAACTCGACTATGCCGAACGCCGGGAGATCGTACGCATTCTCATTGAATTCGCGCGAATTATCCGACCTGAAATCGACATGCTGATTCACGCTTATCATTTCCTGGGGAAGATTGACTTTGTCAGGGCCAAAGCCCGATTCGCCATTTCAGTCAATGGCACAAATCCCATTCACCATCCATCGGGTAGCCAACAAGCCATTTCCTTTTTCTGGCGACAAGCCATGCATCCTTTGTTATTCCTTTCTCATCAGAAACAGAAAAAAGAGATCACCCCGCTTGACATCGCCCTGAATCCGGATCAACGGATTTTAATCATCTCAGGCCCGAATGCAGGTGGTAAATCAGTTTGTTTAAAAACCGTCGGACTATTGCAATACCTCTTCCAATGCGGTTTGCTGCCCCCGGTGAAGGAAGATTCTGAATTTTGTATTTTCCATAAAATATTTATCGACATCGGGGATGAACAATCCATTGACAATGATCTCAGTACCTATTCCTCCAAACTCATCAACCTTAAATATTTCATTGAACACATTGATGATCATTCACTATTCCTCATCGATGAAATGGGTACCGGAACCGATCCTTCCCTTGGAGGCGCCATTGCAGAAGCGACCCTTGAAGCGCTCAATGCGAAAAAAGCCATGGGTGTGGTAACAACCCATTATTCAAATCTCAAGTTGCTCGCTGCCCGTGAACATGGCATTGTGAATGGCGCCATGCTGTATGATCTGAAAAAATTAAAACCCTTATATCAGTTAAAGGTCGGAAAACCGGGTAGTTCATTTGCACTTGAAATTGCCCAGGCGATCGGTTTCCCCAATGATGTTCTAAACAAAGCCAGGCTGAAAACCGGAAAAAGTCAGCTCGATTTCGACCGCGAATTGCAAAACCTGGAGGTCGAAAAACAGGAAATAAATCAAAAAAACACCGAGTTGAAAGTCGCTGATGATTTCCTGGCCGAACTCATCAGCAAATACGAGAAGCTCACCGCAGATCTTGAATCCAAAAAGAAAGAAATTCTCGTAAAAGCCAAAGACGAGGCACGTCAGCTATTGGATAATTCCAATAAACTCATTGAAAAAGCGATCAAAGATATCCGTGAATCCCAGGCCGAAAAATCACGCACCAAGGAAATTCGCGCTGAACTCACTGAAATAAAAGAAAAACTGCTTGAATCCCCCAAATCCGAAGTCGTAAATCCCAAATCCCAAATCCCAAATCCCAAATCCCAAATCGTCAATTCTCCCACCATCAGGCCCGGATTGATTGGCAGCGCTGCGCCTCCGCACCGGTTTCAACGCTACTTTGACGATCTCAATACCAAGGTCACCAACTTTACGCTTACCCTCGATTTACGTGGCAAACGGGTGGATGAAGCCCAGGCGCTGTTGCAACGTTACATCGACGATGCCA
>JBAXFM010000186.1:0-10353 GCA_037139855.1 Bacteroidota bacterium | reverse complement strand
TCGAAAGCGACCTCCAGCCTTTCAAAGGGTTATTGCTTGGTCTCTTCTTCATTGGTGTTGGTGTTTCCATCAATTTCGAACTGATTGGCTCCCAACCCTGGCTCATTGCAGGTTTGGTGATAATCGTGATGGTCGTAAAGGCAGCCGTTCTTTTCTTCACAGGACGGGTTTTCAAACTAACCAATGATCAGAACCTGCTTTATACCTTTGCCCTTTCCCAGGTGGGAGAATTCGCTTTTGTCATGTTCTCATTCACCGGTCAATTGAAGATTATCACCCCTGAATGGATGAGCACCATGATGGCTGTCACTGCCATCACCATGGCCATCACCCCGTTGTTGTTGTTGCTGAATGAAAAAGTCATTGATCCCCGGTTTGGTGTGAAGGAGAAACCCATAGATCGGGAAGCAGATCAAATTGATGTACATAATTCAGTAATCATTGCCGGTTTCGGCCATTTCGGAAGTACCATCGGGCGTTTTTTACGTGCCAACGGCGTGGAAGCCACCATCCTCGACAATGATTCCAACCGGGTGGAATTACTGCGGAAAATGGGATTTAAGGTATACTACGGTGATGCAACCCGGCTCGACCTGTTGAAATCGGCCGGGGCGGATGACGCGAAGATCCTCATCGCTGCGATCGATTCGCCGGAAACAAACATGGAACTGGTAACCACCGCCAGAAAATATTTCCCTGATCTAAGACTAATGGTTCGTGCCAAAAGCAGGATGGATGCGTATGATTTGATGGACATCGGCCTGCAGGACATTTACCGTGAAAGCCTGCATACATCGGTGAAAATGGCCGTGGATGCATTGACAAGCCTCGGACACAGGAGCTATACTGTAACACGGCAGGGGCAGAAATTCCTTCAGTACGATGAAGCGGCTCTCATCAGGATGGCCGAATTGCGGCACGACCAGAAACAATACATACTTCAGGCCCGCGAAAATTTCAGGATGCAGGAAGAACTGCTGTCACAGGATCTCAGGCAGAACCAGTCGGAGAATGACCATGCCTGGGACAGTGAGGAGATAAGAGAGGGGCTTGCTAAAAATAGCGAAATAAGGAAATAGTGAATATACCGATTTACAAATAAATATTGAGAATGTTGCATTGAACCAAATCCCCGGATTGATTGTTGAAAAATTGAATAAAATTGATGAATGTTTTTAAGGTTGTTGCTTTTTCTTATCTTCGGATAATGCTTAAATACAAATAGTTCACCTATTATTATCTGACCTTTGATATTATTTATTAAACATTAGGAATGAAAACCGATAAGAAAAAATCAGCTAACACGCTCAAGGAGATTACAAAAGAACAAATACTAAAACCAGAAGGAAGACTGAAAGAAGGTAGACCAAATTCAGATGTCGGATCGGCAACTCTACCGGAGGAAAAAGTTCAGAGGAGACAGAATGTAGCCGGAGTAAATGTAGGTAGAATAACTCCGGGGGGTGTTGAAAGGGGCGAGAAACCGGATGAGGACGAGCCAATTCAGATGCAGAAATGAGTCATTCATATCCAGTACAGTCATTTTCCCCATCGATTACAACAATTCAACCGAACCCAACCGATTCACCCCTCTACGAAAATCTCATTCAACCGAGTGAAACCGGATCGCTGAAGTGTGGTGGTGCATTTTAGATTACAGCTTCGGAATTCGATTTAAAACTTTCGAAATAAAAAAAAGTGTAGATTTGTATCCGAATGAATACATAAACAATGTACTTTAACAAAAGGACATTGAAAAGGCAAAAGACATTTGGTGAAAAATAAAAAAACAGAGATATGGAAACATCAAAATTTGACATCGCTTATTATCTTGACAATAAAGAAATGATTGCAGAATATCTCAATACTATTTTAGAGGAAGGGGATAATTCAGACGTTATTACAGCAATTGGACATATTGCAAAATCAATTGGAATGACAAAAATTGCTCAAGAAACCGGATTAAGCAGACCAAGTTTATACAAAGCTTTATCTGATGGAGCTAAACCTCAATTCGAGACAATTATGAAAGTATTAAAAGCAATTGGTGGCGGGATAAAAATAAATCCATTGACTACTTGAAAAAACTGACCACACTTTATATAACACATTTTGGTCTAAATCGGGGAAAATAGATCACACCTTTTGTTTTCAATATCAGACAAATTCATTGGTAAATTTTTAACCGAGCCCAACCCAATCACCCCTCCACAAAAATCTCATTCAACCGAGTGAAACCGGATCAATCTGGACACAATCAGGAACAATTCCGGGACAATTTACAACAAACCCACTGTTATCATAATGATTTACAATGGGTTATGTCTCATTTGGCGTCTCCTCGCCAGTAAAATTTCACGATGATCCAGATGTATTCAGTTGAAATAGTTTTATATGTTATATATTTGATTGGCTTTCCTTTATCCAATTTTTTCGTTCAACCACCCTCCCCTTTCGATTACTCAGAATAACCCAGTTCTACTCAGAATCAGGGACAATTCAGGGACAATTATTTTCATAATTTCAATATTAGACTTATTAAAGTATATGCGGATTAATAGCCTCACCGGTAAAACTTGCGCAAAGATGACTGTGGAAAAGACGCATAGCAAAAAAAGCACTACCACTTTACCACACCAAGCCGGGAAATAAAACCCTTAATTATTATAAGAACATGAATTACAGAATATTATATTTTTGAACCTTACTGAGTAAAACGTTCAGGATTTTTTATCTCCTGATTTTGAGTTCTTCTTTTTTGATTTTGATTCAGGGATTCCATCCCCGGCCGGGGTCTCTGATTTTTGCAGATTGAGGTTGTCGATCAGCTTCTTCAGCACTTTATTCTGTACCAGGCGACTCTGCAGGAATGCGTCACTCTCTTCATCGGTGATGATGTCAGGGGTTTCTTTATCCGGTTCTGATTTTTTCTTTGAACACATAAGACAAGATAATTAGCTGATGAGATATTGAGCTGATGCGTTGACGAATTGGCGAGTTAAAAACTCATCAGCTCGTCAGCTCATCAGCTCGTCAACTTGCTATTTGTTCACCACAATCTTTTTGACAACCTGGTTCTGGCTGTTTTCGAAGATCACAGTATACACGCCGTTCGGCACCGGGCGGAGGTCAATCACCTTTTGAGTGGCTGAGTTCACTTCCACATTCTTCTCTTCATAGATCTTCACACCGATGTTGTTGAAGACATTGATGGTATAGGTATCATTTGATGAGAATGTGACGGTGAAGCGTCCATCGTTCGGCACCGGGTAGAGGCTGATGCCTGCCCCTGCATGATTCTCAACGCCCGTGGTGATGATCAGCTCGCGGTTCGATTCGGCAGAGGAACATCCGTTCAGCGTAACAATGACCCAGTAATAACCGGTACCGGTCAGTGTAGCGTCGTAGGTTTGTGAAGTGGCCCCAGTGATCAGCGTTCCGGTTCCGGTGGCGGTGGTTGAATAATACCACTGGTTTCCTGCAGCAGCACTGCTGTTGGCAGTGTAACCGGTATTGGAAACAACGGCAGCAGCTGGGATCGGGTTGACCGTCAGGGTGAAGTTCGGCGAAACGGTACCGCCTCCGCAGGAGTTCGTACCGGCAACGGTAATAACCCCCGAAGCAGCAGTTGCGTCGAAATCAACGGTGATAGCGTTTGTGTTGTTACCAGCAACGATAGCAGCGCCAGTGGGGAGTGACCATACATATCCGGTAGCGCCTGAAATGGCAGGAACGTTGTAAATCTTGCCCATATCACCCTGGCAGACTGACGCAGGACCTGTGATGGTCCCGGCAGCAGCCGGCAAGGCGTTGACCGTTACGGCAAACGGTGCTGAAGCAGTTCCGTTACCGCACAGGTTATTGCCCGTCACGGTGATGTTACCGCTGGATGCATTGCCGGCAAAGTTCACGGTGATGGCATTGGTGCCTGCACCGGAAGCAATGGTAGCTCCTGTGGGGAGTGTCCATACATAGGTTGCAGCACCTGTGATAACGGGTGTTGAATAAGCAACACCGTTAGCGCCGCCGCAAACGACAGCCGTACCGGTGATGGATCCCGCAGAACCCGGCAGCGGGTTGACTGTTACGTTGAACTGTGTCGGGGCAGGAGCGGAACATCCGCCGGTATTGGTGTAGTTCACAGCAACCCATTGTGCACCCGGAGCAGTCCAGGATACAGTAATGGTGTCGGTTCCGGAACCATAATTGATGACACCGCCGGAAGAGATCGTCCAGGCATACCCGGTCATATTGGGCTGGGTTGAATAGTTGTAATACCCTGAGTTGACACAGAGGGTGCTCGGACCTGTGATGGTCGGGGCAGTGCCGCTGTTGACGGTGACAGGATAGTTGACTGCAGCTGCAGCCATACAACCGTTAGCATTGGTATAGTTAACAGAAACCGACTGTGCGCCTGTAGCATTCCAGGTTACCGTGATGGAATTGGTTCCCGTACCTCCCGTAATGGTACCACCTGCAGAGATGCTCCAGGTATAGCCTGTCATGCCGGCCTGGGTTGAATAAACAATTCCCGGGAAGTTGCTGCAGGCAGGGTTCGGGCCTGTGATGGTCGGGGCAGCGCCGCTGTTGACGGTGACAGGATAGTTGACTGCAGCTGCAGCCATACAACCGTTAGCATTGGTATAGTTAACAGAAACCGACTGTGCGCCTGTAGCATTCCAGGTTACCGTGATGGAATTGGTTCCCGTACCTCCCGTAATGGTACCACCTGCAGAGATGCTCCAGGTATAGCCTGTCATGCCGGCCTGGGTTGAATAAACAATTCCCGGGAAGTTGCTGCAGGCAGGGTTCGGACCTGTGATGGTCGGAACTGGCAGAGGATTAACTGTAACATTATAAACGGTTGGAGCAAGTGCCCAGCATAACCAGGTAGCCGTCTGGTAATTGACCGTAACGGTCTTGGCACCGGTGGTGGACCAGGTAACGGTGATGGCATTGGTAGTGCCACCGGCTGTTATTGTTCCGCCGCCAGAAACGGTCCAGGTATAATTGCTCATACCGGCCTGTGTCGTATAAACATTCCCGGTGTTGTTCACGCAAACGGAAGCAGGTCCGGTGATGGTCGGTGAGGAAGGAGGATTCACGGTAACAGCCAGCTGAGAAGGAGCTCCGTTACCGCAGGGTGCAGTACCGTAAACGAACATATTACCGGGGGCTGCATTGTTAGCGTAGCTGACGGTGATCGTGTTGGTTCCTGCGCCGGCCGTAATGGTTGCGCCGACCGGCAGTGTCCATACATAACCGGTTGCATTTGTAATGGTAACTGTATAAACATACCCTGAACCGCCCTGGCAAACCTGGATCGGCCCGGTGATCGGTCCGGCCGGTCCTGCAGGAGGACAAACCGTAAGGAAGGACAGGTCATTGCCGTTGGTTGTTCCGACAGAGTTAACGCCTCTTACGCGGAAATGGTAAGTGGTGTTAACCGTCAGACCTGAAATGTTTGCACTGACAGGAGTCGTTGTATTTCCTAAAACAGGTGTCGGTGTTCCCGCAACGGTTGTTCCATAGGTGGTGGTCAACCCATAGTCAAACCATACAGCAGTGCTGGCGCCACCGGCGTTCACAGTTCCATTCAGTGTTGCTGAGTTTGCTGCAATTGATGTGGCAGCAGTAGTCACAACAGCCGGAAGAATGGCAGGTGTGGTAAAGGTCATGTCGGTCCCATTGGATGTTGTTCCGCATGTAGTAGTTGTGCCGTTCACCCTGTAGTGGTAAAGGGTTCCGGGGAGAAGGCCGCTAATGGCAGCCGAAACTGCAATAGCCGTTGTTCCCGTCACCGGGGTCGGTGTGCCGGCAACATTAGTTCCATATGCTGTGGTCAGACCATAGTCGAAGGAAACATTTGCCGAACCGCCATTGGCATTTACCGTTCCGTTCAGGGTAGCCGTTGTACCGGTAAGCGCTGTGGCAGCTGCTGTAGCTGCTATCGGGGCTGAACTAACCGTGACCAGAAGACTTGAACTGGTACCGCTGGCGATTGAAACTGCACAGGATACCTGGCACCTGTAATATGTATTTGTGGTTGGCGACTGTGTAAGGGTTGCATTATTTCCCATCGTAATATTCACGTTGTCGACGCTGTGTTTATCGCTGCATCCTCCTGTGCGGGCCGAAAATTTGAATTTCCAGTTCGTTTTATCGGCAGAGGCATATCCCGGAACAGGTAAATTGCTGATAATAATTGTACCCCCGATCGAAAGCGTCAGGTAACCGGAATCATCCACAGTCAGGATTACGGTTCTGTAAGCGGTGTTTCTCAAGTTGAATGCGGCCCAGGCATTGGCCCAGATCTGGCTTCCGTTGTAATTGATACGGATCTGGCTCGTCGTGCCACCATTATAGGTGTCAAATTTCAATATAATGCCACTCCCTTCACCTTCTTCTCCTCCGCCGGCATCATTGTTAATGTTGGAAGCATAACTCAGGCTCATCCCGTCGGCGCCGCAGCCGTCGTAGATCCTGTAATCAAACTGGGCGACAAACGGAGTAATATTGGCGCCGGGCGTCGTTGTGATCACGCATCCGCCAGTCTGACTGTTTAGATTTGGGGTCAATTGTAATACACCTCCTGTTATGGAAGCATTTCCGTAAAGTGCAATATTTCCGGGGGTCGAGGAAAAATCGGAATTAAGGATGACAGGTCCTACAGGCGTCCATACCGTACCATTTGGTGATGTTTGCCATTGATAGGTGAGGCAGGATGTGGTGAAGCTGTTCTGAAGGGATAATGTCACCGGACTTCCGCTGCAAATAGGATTTACCGAAGCCAGGGTAGTACCCGGAACGGGGGTGCCGGAACAGGCGATTGAGCTGGGAGCGCCAGGCATGAACGAATAGTATCTTCCGCTTCCGGGCCAGGCTGTGTTGCTGTTATTTGCTACAACATTGTTAGAAGTGTGGTCGCTTGTTGTTACACTTTGAAAATACATGTAGTACCAACTGCCAATGCCGCAGGAAGCGCTGCCTACCGTGGGACCGGCACCATAAACAAAGCGGATCTCGTTGGTTGTCTCGTAAAGCTGTACCTGGAAATTCATATTATAAGCAGAACCGGTGGAAGCGGTACTATAAAGCTTGTAATCGATTACCAGAATCCGGTAAGGCGCGGAACCGGATATTCCGTAGGATACTCCTCCGTTGGATGCCGTGCTGAAATCGTCCCACAGGCCTGCAAGTTTGGGACAATCCGCCGGGCTGGCAATATCGTTATAATAAGAGTTTGAGACCTGGGTCGATCCCAATCCCATCAGCCCGTTGCTGTTCACTGAAAACTGCGTTTTGATCATGCCTTCATACACGAAATTAAACCCGATCGTGGTTACGGCAGATTGTCCGTCGTCCTGCCCGGAACTTATAATTGTAGTAAAGGAGGGTGCAAGCAGGGTTCCGGTCGTCCCGGTCGAAAAGGTATAACCATCGGCATTCTGACCCGATGCCCCGTAACCACCTGCGAACAATGCAAGTGCAATTGCAAAACAGGCGATTAATCCTTGCCTGAAAATTGTTTTCTTTTTAGCCAGGGTCTTTACTTTTCCTAGAGCTGCGCATACATCCATCGACGGATCAATGGACTGAATCGGGTGTAACTTGTTTTTCATGGGGATCATTTTAATTGTTAAAGGTTTTGTTTTGTCATCTCGGTTAAGTTCCAAAAAGTGAATGGTTTTAGTGTGTTTACGCTCGTATTGTTTTACAAACATATTGTCAATCAAGGTTTTGCTGGTCGCTTATTAGTTCGATTACGATCAATTTCGGCGGAATCCGATCTCGATGGGGTCAAATATCCCCTCATTACTGTGGAAAAGCAAGGATAGGTACCCCCACATTACTACTACATGGATGGAATTAAACTCTTACATTGAGTGTAAGGAAGTAAAAATGAAAGAGATGGGAAATCAGATTCGGGAAAGGAATGCTGTCAGGTTAATTTCATTATCGGTAATTCCAAGCTTTTTTCTAAGCCGGGTCCGTGCCACTTCAATGGTTTTTATACTCTGACCGGTAAGCTGGGAGATCTCCTTGGTCGATAAGTTGAGACGGAGAAAAGCACAAAGACGTATTTCTCCCGGGGTCAGGCCGGTATATTTTTCTACCAGGTTTTTATAAAATTCGGTATGTACCTGTCTGAACCTGAGCTCAAACTCCTCCCATATTTCCTTTCCCGTGCTGTCTTCGATTTCCTTTGCGATACGCTTCATACTTGCATGCGAAGAAGATTTCATCTCTTCATCATCAAGCGTTAACAGTTTTTCGCGGATCCCTGTCAGCATTTCATTCTTTTTCATGAGCGACATCAGGTTCGTCGTCAGTTCCTTATTCTTGAGGTCGATGTCATGGTTCAGCGCAACTTTTTCAAGTAATATCGCGCGATTCTTTAACCTCAGGTATTGATATATTATAAAGGATATCACTAGGAGTGAGAGTGAAAAAAATGCCATCAGGAGGATGTACAAGTTTTTCTGATGGGATTCATTTGTTATTTTCTCTTTTTCCAGAAGGATTTTCGCTGACTTAAGTTCGTATTCATGCTGGGCTTTTAAAAGTGTTATTTCAGGCAGATTCGCAATTTTTTGTAAGGTATCCTTAAGCCTGTTGTATTCAATGAGATAGTCGTATGCGGAACGATAATCACCTGTTTTTGCTGAAGTTTCAGCAATTCCCATCGCGGCAGATGCCTGAACCTCCAATGAATTATTTTCCTTTGCCATCAGGTAAGCTTTCAGAAACAATTCATTAGCTTTTTTGTATCGCTTTCGCAATAGGGCCAGCATCCCCCTGTCTTTAAGAATGTCTGCCTTGCCGGAAAGATGAATGAAATGCTGGTCGGCCAGCATATAATAATATTCTGCAGAATCATATTGCCGGCGCTCAACTTTAAACTCACCCAGGCGCCTGTATTCCATAGCCAGCCATAAAGTATTGTTATACTTCTGGTCTATATCGATGGCTTTATACATACAAATGTCAGCAGAATCGTATTGTTTAAGATAAAAACAGACGCCACCAAGCTGGGAATAAATTATTCCCATCCGGTTGTATTCCTTTGTATGTGCAAGGATATCGAGGGTTTTGAATAAATAGGATTTGGCCTTATTAAAGTCCTTCGGGTCCTTGGATTCAATGTACCTGACAGCCATTCCCTTATAGAGCGACACAATGCCTGCGGTATCCTTCAATTGAAGATACCGGTCAAGGGCGGATTTCATTTCATAGATTGACTCCGGCTTTCTATTGATTATCATGTACTCCATTGCTTGTAAATAGTGAAAATATGCATCAAGTTCTGGAATGTTGAGGTTATTCTTTATGGAAGTTGCCAGTTCCGAGTATTCTTTTGCCTTCGAGTAATTGTATAAATTCATCTGGATGCGGTTTAAGAAAGCATAAGCCAGGCACGCGGCAGGCATGTCATTTTTTTTCAACGCATAATGAAGCGCTTTGTCTGCATAAGATAAGGCGGTATCCTTATTCTTTTGAATGTTGCTGTAAGTAAGGTTTAAATAATTGAGAAGAATGGTATCTTTTGTTATTTTTCTGTAGGACTTCTTGCTCCACTGTCCGGAAACATCACCCGGATTCGACAGGAAAATGCTTACAAATAAAAAAATTATGGTTACAGAAAGAACCGGGATGTTCAGAAATTTTGCCGATTTTGATTTTTTAGGCATGTCCGGTTTCTTTACTTAGTAAAGGGATTGTATAATATAATTATACTTTGATCCTGACCGCAAAGATATAAAGATAGCGAGAACAAAAGTGAATCTTTTAAACCAGAGCGACATTATGGTAAGGAATTACCTCTTAAATAACCCCTGATTTGAAATGATCACACAGGTGAAACTTACCCAATTTCATATATCATTACATTTCAACACATTAACAACACATTTTCAAAAGAAAGGTAAAAAAACTTTCATTTACATAAAATAAACGTTGTATTTGAAACATTCTTACCATAAATAAGCGATTCATTCAAACACACTAGAAATGGCACTTTCAGGACAAAAGACAAAATCAGACTTTATCGAGTAACCCTTGCAAATCTCTATATTACAAAAATTTGTAATGAAATGATTAGTCTGATAGTTGGCGTCAATCCCTATGTTCAATTAATGATAAAACAAATTGATTGGCCAATTGTTAACCTTGTCTCAGAAGATATTTTATCATTGTGGGGCCACTTTATATTACTGATAAATTTTCAATCTGGAATAATTTTACCCATAGCCCCTCTTTAAATCACTATGAAATTAACACCACAAATAGAGAGATTTATAGGAATTTCTTTTTATTATAGACGACCCATTAAGGTATTTCTTTTCAACCGAG
>JBAXFM010000185.1:0-10370 GCA_037139855.1 Bacteroidota bacterium | reverse complement strand
CCTCCCAGTTTCCGGTGTTGTTCATCTGCCACTGGTAAACGAACGGGGGGCCGCTGCCACCAAGGGTGGGTGTTGCGGTCATCAGTCCGGGAGCAGTATTGTTGCAAATCGTCTGGCCTGTTGCAGTGCTGAGCACCGAAGGTGTAAACGGATCGCGAACGGTTACCTTAACAGTATTGCTGGTTACATCACCGGAACACGAAGGAGTACCATCATCGGTGGCTTTGAGCCGGTACGAGGTTGTTTCATAGAGATCACCGGGTGATAAGGTAAGCGATGTTTCCCCGTCCATATTTGTCCAGATAATTTCGTCGGGGCTGCTTTGCCATTGATAAGCATACGGTCCTGTTCCGCCGCTGGCTTCCGTTGCACTGAGATCTCCGGCGGTTGTATTCCAGCAGATGGTTTTTACACCGGTGGCGACGGGGGCAATGAATATGGGGCGAACAATGATTTCAGCTACAGTGGAGAAAACGGTAGCACATACACCGCTTTGAACCTTTGCCCGGTATTGTGTTGTGGTGGTCAAAGCAGGAGTTGTGTAAGTTGTGGTTGTAGCGCTGGTAATATCATTCCAGTCAGCGCCGCTATTGGTTGAGTACTGCCAGATCACATTGCCTGAATGATTGCTCAGGGTTAGTACGGTGCCACTGGTTCCATAACAAACCGTAGTTCCTCCGGCAACTGTCCCGGCAATGGGTAACGGATCGATGGTTATCTTCATCACATTTGAGAACACCGCTCCGGTCCAGTCGGGCTTGCAGCTTACCCGTGCATGTCGCTTGTACCATGTTGAAACGGTAAGCGCTCCCGGATTGTATGTGCCGGAAGTGGCGCCTTCAATATCATCATAGATATTGTTATCCGTTGAACTTTGCCATTGATAAATCAGGATTCCGGTGTGGCCGGTGGGAGTTGAACCGGTAATTTCGGCAGCATTCAAACCGATACAAACGGACTGATCTGCAGATAAGGTTCCCCCGTTTGTGGGATTGGTACAATGATTGGGCGGATCAAAGCCATTTTTGTATTCGTAGGCTCCCATATCAATCGGACCTGCCTGTGTTGAGTCGGTTTTTAGCAATTTCCGGCCAAACCCTGTTCCGCGGATGTCAGTTGTCAGGTTGTTTTTGGTATTATCGCCTGCATCGGCGCAGGGAGAAATCCCCACGATGCGGAAATCGCCTGTTCCGGCATTCACGTATTCGGGATTAAGGGTGATGCATCCGGTTGTAACCGGGGTGCCATTCACATTGGCTGAACCGCTTGCATAGCAGGAATTGTTCATGGTCAATGTTCCTGAGCCAATGTATATTTCATTTGCAGAAGTGGCATAATTTCCCCAGATGATCGAGTTGTTCAATGTTGTGGTTGAGCCATTGTTCCATATTCCTCCACCCGGCGCTCCTCCCTTCAACGAATTTGCCGAGATAACACAGTTTGTCAGTACCACAGAAGTAGCTGCCGAGTTATTGATCCCCGCTCCCGGTGCGCCTGCAGCAACATTGTAAACAATCTTGCAATTTACAAACACAGGTGAAGAGGGATTGTTATTGTAAATACCGGCACCACTGCCACTGGCACGGTTATGCCTGAAAGTACAGTTTTGCACAACAGGGGAAGCAAAGTTGTTATTCATGCCTCCTCCGGATCCGCCGCTATTGCCTCCACTTACGGTAAATCCATCAAGAAGTGCATCAGTTAAAGGCGCCACAGCGGTAAAATTATTAAAAATTACATGGTCGCAATTGTCTGAAATATTGATTATGTCAAAACTGACTCCCGACCCGGTAACTGCATCATCGCCCAGCATATCGCCACTCAGGATTGTTTCGTTTGCTTCGCCTGTGTCATAACCGGTTCTTTGGGTTATGGCCGTTTCAGTTCCGGCAAAGCCGCCATAAATGGCCACCTTGGTTTTCATTTTGAAACAAACAGTATGTACATCGGTCGGCGTTGCGTTTCCGGTTTCATCTTTCGATGGTTTGTAGATGCCTTTGGCAACCCAGATTTCATCGTTGGGTAAAGCTGCTTCAAGCCCCGACTGGAATGAAATGTAGGCATCATCCCAGTTTGTGCCGTTGTTGGCGCCTGAAGTTTTGGAAAGGTCAACAAAAATGAGTTTACCGGTGGTGAAAGTTACATCGCTGCCGTAACCCGTGCCAATTGTGTTGGTGGCATAAGCACGCAGATGATAGGTTGTTCCCTGGGCAAGCCCGGTGATGGAGGAGGTAAATGCCCCGGTAGCGCCGGCTGCACCTTCGTTGGTTTTTGTTGATAAAGTAATATCAGGATCAGCGGAAGCGCCCCAGCAAACCCCATGGGCGGTTGGCGAAGGATAACCCAGGCTGGTAATATTTCCATTGCCTGTGGCAGCTGATCTGGTCATTGCTGTTACAGCCTGTGTGGTAACGGTTGGGTTGGCCACAGGTGTACCTGAAGCCGTTTCACTGTAGGCGGTTTCCACATTGTCGCCATTACGGGCCTTTGCCTTGAAGGTATAGGTTACACCTGAGGTAAGACCAGTAACGGTTTTGATTCCCCAGGTTTCAGCTGTCTGCCATACTATACTTGCACCAAGAGTGCCGCCGGTCTGTATGAATTTGCCGGTACTTGTTTCATAGATGCAGAACTCCGTCGATACCGGGTTGCTGTTCATATTCACCGTTACATCAAGCGTTGTAGCAGTTGGATTGTTTACGGTAGGTGCAGATGGTACATTGGCCAGGGTGCGGAAATCGCCCCGGGCGCTGTAGCCTGTTCCGTAGGTGTTGGTGGCGTGGGCACGTGCATTGTAACGTGTATTGGGCGTAAGGCCGGTGAATGAAACGGGATAGGTTCCCATGCCGAAATCGCCGGAATTGCTCACATTGGTCACTTCGGCATCGCCAATGGTCTTGTCGGTGTCGGTATAAGGATAGATGATGGCTCCGCGGCTGGTGGCATTGGCGTTGTTGGTGGCGGTGATATTGCCGGTGGCTGAGGCGGTAGTACTGCTTATGTCAGTAAGAATGGATGATGTTGCGCTATAGAGTCTTTCTTCAGAACCTGCCAGAATAGACAAACCATTGCCTGAAACCGAAACAGATTTCCAGAATAAAGCAGTAGTTCCGGTTGGGTTTGTTGTTGCCCAGTTTGTGCCACCATTGTCCGATCTGTACAAACTGCCATAGTCAGGGGCTGCCAGCATAGTTAAACCATCTCCTGATATAGAAACGGATTTCCAACCAGGAGAATCTGCAAATTGTGTTTCTACCCAGACTCCTCCTTCATTGACTGACTTATAAATTTTCGTGTTACTACCACTGGTCCTGTTTACTGCCAGCATGATGGATCCATTGTCAGAAATAGAGATACTACTCCACTTTTTATCTGCATTTCCTGCAGGCTGAGTTTCATTCCAGCTTACACCCTGGTTGGTTGATATATACAACCTGCCTGCATTGCCTCCTGCCATCATGGTCAATCCATCACCTGATACCGAAACAGTCGCCCACCAATAGTCAACATTTCCGGCAGGTTGTTTTTCTACCCAGGCTCCTCCTCCGTTGACTGACAAATACAAACGGCCACCATTAACGCATGCCAGCATAGTAGAACCATCGTTGGAAACAGAGCATCTATACCAATATTTATCAACATTTCCTGCAGCTTGGGTTTCGGTCCAGCTTCCACCGTTGTTGGTTGATATATACAAACGACCGCCATTAGTGCCCGCTATCATCGTCGATCCATCACCGGAAACTGAAATACATCTCCAAATTATATTTGCATTACCGGCTGGTTGTGTTTCGCTCCAGGCGGTTCCCCCATTAACCGACAAGTATAGGCGTCCGTCGTCAGGTGCGGCAAGTTTGATCATGCCATTACCGGATTGAGTTACATAATACCAAGGTTTATTTACATTACCAACTGGCTGCATTTCGCTCCAGACACTCGTAAGCTCCCAGGCTACGTAAGGGTGATCCACGGGTGTCCCGCTGGCTGTTGGACCAAAGTCAGTTTCAATATTATCCCCGTTTCGGGCTTTTACCTGGAAAGTATAGGTTACACCAAGGGTGAGGCCGGTAACGGTTTTGGCGCCCCAGGTTGCAGCGGTTTGCCATACAGCCGATGCGCCCAGCGTTCCGTTGGCTTGTACATAGTTTGTGGTGGATGTTTCGTGTATGCAAAACTCTGTCGCTGCCGGGTTGCCATTTACATTAACGATTGCATCCAAAGTGGTTGCAGTTGGATTAATTACAGTAGGCGCATCAGGTACATTGGCCAATGTCCAGAAGGCAACTCTCTCGCCATAACTTGTATTTGCGCTCTTAGTGGCATGTGCTCTTACATTATAGCGGGTGGCGATCGACAAGCCGGTGATGGCCGCTGTGAAAGAGCCGAGGCCGAAACTGCCAGGTTCAGCGAAATTCACAACTCCCGGACCGCCGATTATTTTGTCCGTATTTGAATATTCGTAAACGATGCATCCACGGTTGGTGTAACTTGCATCTATGGCAATCGTGCCGTTGCCTGTGGCAGTTAAGGTGGTAATAGACGTGACGGCCTGTGTGGTAACCGGCACCGGGATTACTTCGCAGGCACCTATGGTTGGTACAGATTCCCTGGTAACACCTGCATAATCGGTGGTTATGCCTGTTACGGTTACTCCAGCCAGGGCAGCGGACACTGCGGCGGAAGGCTTATAACCGGCCGGGGTCGGGCCACCGGCATCGGCAAATGAAGGGTCGATGTTCAAACTGTGTATATCCTGCCCTGTTGCTGTTTTCCAGTCCGCCAGGGTAGTCCTGTCTGTCCATGGAAAATACCCCAATGTTCCTCCTATTGTTCCCGGGGCATAGTAATCATTGTAATCAATTGTCAGCCCTGCATTTGCTCCATATGTATAAAAGTATGCCGCATAATGCTTTCCGGATACGGAATTATCATAATTTGAACGTGCATTGTAAAAAATATTATTCCTGAAGTTCCTTAAGTTTGATCCAGATGCACTGTAAAGCGAATAACTACTAAAATATCCGCTTGTCGGTGTTCCCCCGATATAAACCGTATTGAAATACAGGTTATTATTATTCCCGGGATCTCCTGTTTCATATATTCCATAGATAGTGGTTGGCGTACTTCCACCAAGTGATATGATATTGTTGGAATAGGTTGTTTTGCCAGACGCAATCTGAATCCCGTAGACAACGGCGGTGCTTTCGATTCCTGAGGCTGTCAGGCCATAAATAAAATTTCCCGAAACCGATAATGTACCTGCCGTCACATCTCCTTTGTAATAAATGCCTGCCACATCTCCTGCTGTATTGGTTGTTGTGTTGTTTAAACCGGCAATGGTATTGCCTGCAATGGTTTGTACTTTGGTTCCTGTGCCGTAGATTCCATAAACAGTTTGTGTAGCACCTGTAGACGCTGATGAAGCATTGATACCGCTTGCTATGGAGGTACTGCCAATTGTGTTGTTACTGATGGTCGCTGTTCCGGTGAGGCTCTTATATATACCTGTGAAATTTGTACCATTGGCGGCGCTGCTGTTGGCAACGGTTATCAGGCCGATACGATTGTTCTGACAGTCCATTTTCCCCGAACCGATCAGTTTTATTCCGAAAAAAGTACCGCCTGATGTGCTGTTTGTCAGGGCAATGGATGTAGCTCCCGTTGTAGAACCTATGATATTTTCTGCTGTTGTCCCAATGTTTATGGAATCATATCCGGTTGAAATAATTCCGTTCCAGTCATGTGTGCCAACTGCACCACTACCAACATTTGTCCAGGTGAAATTTTTAATTTTATTTCCCTGAATATTACTTATACCCTTAGATAAAACTAAGCTTAAGTCAACATTGATGGCCGTAAATGAGTTGTAGGTTGAATTTGCTGCTGTTTTTATCCATGTCCCTCCGCAATTATTTGAACTTCCCCCGATATAATTATCATTCACCGTAAAATAATTGCCACCTGAAAAAATCGATATTACTGTAAAAGCTGAACTCCCTGTTGGGCTCATCGTAGAAGTTTCGTAAAAACTGTTTCCGGAAATTATCCAGTTTGATGTCCCACCTTTTATGTTTAAACAAATGCTATTGGCTCCATCTTTGAAAAAATCATAAAAATTATTATTGCTTATAGTTACGTCATTGTCAATGACCCCGAAGCCACTATTTGCATATATTGTAAAAACCGCCCTGCTACCACCGGCATTGGTGATGTTATTGTGATCAATCGTGTTTCCATCATTGCCATTGATTGAAGATGTTCCTGAAGTGAAAACTAAAATTCCCCCGGTAGTGTTCTGTGAGGAACCCTGGATGTTGCAGTATTTTACATTGTTGTTTGCGGCATCATTTATAAATGTGATGTTGGATGCCGGACTGGTGGTTCTGGTATTCTTAATTGTAAGGTCTGGTATTACTCCGGGGACTCCTGCAGTATAAAGACGGCCGTCTATCGTTACGTTGTCCGCACCATTTAGTTCAATGAGCGGGGCAGCAGGGTTCCCGCTGATCGTTTTCCCGCTGACCGTTGGATAGATGAGAACGGAAGTATAACTACTGGAGGATGCGAAACCACTTTGGTATAACGTTGCTGTATTGGTCAATTCGTTTATGTTGTCAATAATCTTTAGCGTTATCGCCCCGGTCAGGGTTCCGCTGTTAATGGCCGAGAATGCAGCAGAAAGCGTTGCATAATCGGCGCCTGTTGTACCAACGGTTTTAGTTTCGTTGGCGGCTTTTGCAGTTTGCACGAACATCACCAGAAACATAAAGGGAAGCAGAATGGTTTTTGCCAAACCGAGGGGAAATTTTTTGTAACACGAAGAATTTGTTTTCATTTTCGCTGATATTAAATTGTTGTTTGATAATTTGTTACGGAAATATATTTCTGAATTGTTTGTGGATTTGAGATTGATGAGATATGGCATTTATAGCCGCATGAAATGCTTAATTCTTTGAAACCATTGCCGGCTCCCAGCGGGATTTTCCTCTTTAGAAATATTTCTCCGGATGGTGAAACCGGGATAGATTTCAGGTTCTTTCTCAGATAGGATGAAATCTTTAATACTGCCGGGCGAGAACCAATCGCGGCAAAACTGTATGAACTGATTAACATCATTCAATTCACCCTGGGCCTCTATGGTCAGGGAATTTTCATCATCATACCGGATAAAACCACTGATCCGGAACCGGTAAGCCTCGTGCATGGCAGCCGACCTGAAAGCGGTGCCTCTGAGATTGCCGTAAATTTTAATCCGGTAACAGTTCAATTTGCTGAATTTTAAAAACCAGCAGCAAATGTATACTGTGATATAGTGGTTCCTTTCTCAAAAAAGAACTTTCATTTCTCATATTAGAACTTTCTGATGTGTGAGTTTTTTATTTTCTCAAAAAAGAACTTTTCTTTCTCAAAAAAGAACTTTCAGCGTTATCTTTGATCCGATTTAATCGCCAGTAAGGGCTGTGTTTTATAATAACAATATGATTAATAGGACTTTATTTTTTTTTGTCTGTTTTTCAGGAATTCTATCCATTCAAGGTAATGGCTTGGCAAACTCCTTTACCGACACCACTGTTGAACGGATGATGAACCATTTCCTGTTCAGGGAATCGGGTTCGGAAATTAACCGGAAGCTGAAAATGACTTCGGAGAAAGAAGTTGACCGCCAGCTCTATTATCACAATAAACTAAGTCTTGCACAATTGCGCCTGAGGAACATTGATTCGGCGCTGGCCATGGCCAGAATATCATTTTCTTTGATCCCCCGTTCGAACGATTCGGTTCTGATTGCCGATGCCTGGAAGATGTTATCATATTCCTATAATAACGCCGGCAATCTTGACAGCGCCCTGTTCTATACGCGATTGATGCTGGGATATTCTGAACGGAAGGGCGATTTACGGATGATGCGGAATTCCCTTACGTCGATGGCCACCATCATGAATCAGAACAGGCAGTATGACAAAGCGCTCAATTATTACCGGCAAGCCTGCGCACTGACCACAAAAATCCACGATACCCTGAATTACGCTTTAAGCTTCTATAACATGGGGCTCACCTTCATGAACCTGCAACAAAACGACAGTTGCCTGTTCTATATGAATCGTGCCATGAAAACAGCCATCACCACAGAGCAAATTGATCTGCTTGTGTATATTTATGGCTCACTTGCAGATCATTACCTGAATACCGGCAATGAAAAGGAGCGTAAGAAGTACCTGTTGCTGGCTAAAACTGAAGCGGAAAAAATAGGGAACAATCAATTCCTGGCAATGCTATACAGCAACCTGATGCAGGGAGCCCTCATGGAAAAAAACTACCGGGAAGCGATACAATACGCGGAAAAGGCACGGTTCCACCTCGGCAAACAACCTTACCCTGTGCTTCAGATGAGGGTTGACAGCATGAGCTGGGTGGCCTACACGGGTATGGGAAACCTTACCCGCGCAATGGAATGCCTTATCGCTTTTTACCGGGACAAGGATCAGTTGGTTTCGAAACAGCAAAAAGAGCAGTTGGACAAGATGACACTGACCCTTGAAGTGAAGGAGAAGGACCTCACCATCGCCAATCAGAACCTCGATATTTCCAATAAAAAAAGACGCATTGAGATTCTTACCCTCATGGTAATTATTGCGATATTGCTTGCCGCTGCATCTTTTATTTATATTTTGAGGTCGAGGGAATTTCGCAGGCAGTTGTTTCGCAAGGAAAAGGAACTTGACCAGTTTGCTGTCGACGTACGAAACTGGATCGCTTGGAAAAAGGAGCGCCTTGAATCCGGAGACAATAAAGAGGAAGACGAGCAAATATTGCCTGGGGAACCACAGGATGAAGCGCTGCTGCAGGCAACATTGTTCACGGATTTGCGTGATGTGTTTGATCAGCAGAAAATGTATCTCGATCCGGAATTGCACCTGAAAGATGTAATCAAGATCCTCGGCACCAATAAGAAATATTTATATCAGGCTATCAATGACAATACTGATACAAATTTCAGGACTTTCATCAACCGCTACCGTATTGACGAAGCCAAAAGAATTATGGAAAACGGGATGCGGAACAATGAGCAGATTAACCTTTCTGAAATGTATTCCTCTGCCGGTTTCAATTCGTCCGCATCTTTCTACCGCGCTTTTAAACAGGTAACCGGGCTGGCACCGCTGGACTATCTTCGTGAAATAAAAGCGGCAATGAAAATTAATTTGAAGATTTGAAGATTTGAAAATTTGAAAATGAGGTGAATTCTGGCATTTTAGTGGGATTTGGAGGTGCTGATTATTTTTGAAATGATGTTGATGATTGAATGCAGCTTCTCTTTTATTTCCGGGTCATAAGGATAGTTTTTTGACATTTCACAAAGAATCAGCCAGTACTCGGTTTCGTCAGCCTCTTTTGCTGCTATTTTCATCTTATGGATGAAATCCGGTTTACTTTCAGCATTTTGAGCTTCTCTGATATTGGCACCAATAGAAGTACCTGCTTTTAAGAGTTGCCTTGCAATAACAAATTTCCTGTTTTCCTCAAGTAGTTCAGAAAACGAGATGATGTCCAAAGCAAATTCCAGGGTCAGCTTTACAATCAAATTCTCTTTATCATTCCTCATAATTTTCAAATTTTCAAATCCTCAAATTTTCAAATCCTCAAATCCTCAAATCCTCAAATTTTCAAATCCTCAAATTTTAAAACCGTTTCACATACCCATGACAATACGGTGTCGTTCCCTTATGCTCATAATAATTCTGATGATAATCCTCGGCTTTCCAGAATGGTGTTGCCGGAATTACTTCCGTAACCACCCTGAAACCTTTTTCTTTTAACAGGCTGATCAGTTTTTCGGTTACTGCCTTTTGCTCCTCATCCCGGTAAAAAACGGCTGAGCGGTATTGTTCGCCCCAGTCAGGACCCTGGTGGTTCCATTGGGTCGGATCATGGGTTTCGAAAAACATTCTGGCAACCGTTTCATACGAGGTTTCAGCGGGGTTAAAAACCACTTCAATGGCCTCAAAATGACCGGTATTGCCTGAACAAACTTCCTTATAGGTCGGATGATCGGTTTTCCCGCCGGTGTAACCTACCTCGGTGGAAATCACCCCTTTGATCCTTTTCATGTAATACTCAACGCCCCAGAAACAACCTCCGGCGAAGATGGCAGTGTCGGTATGTGGTCCGCTTTCCTTTGCCGCTTCGATGACCCCTGGAATAAAGTCAAGGGACAGAGAATTCACACAATGACGTGTGTTTTTATCGGTTAACTTCTCCCCGTTAAAGACATGGCCAAGGTGTGCTCCGCATTTGGCGCATTCGATTTCGGTTCTCATGCCGTCGGCATCGGGAATCTGGTTGACTGCGCCTGCAATTTCATCATCAAA
>JBAXFM010000184.1:0-10370 GCA_037139855.1 Bacteroidota bacterium | reverse complement strand
GCATCACCACGATGAAGGGGAAAAACTGGATCGATATGTATGCCAATGTTAAATTGTCTTCTAAAAACAACAGCTACATGGGAGACAAGACCTTAAGCCAATCCCCGATTTACGGTTTTGAAATCCATTACAGCCAGGATGTTCTTGGAAAATTGCTCGGGAAGGGCTGCTGGGTCAACATTGGTGCTATATACAGTGGCGGAGGAAAAGTTACAGTGGATGGCGTTACAGGGAACGATCAACATTCTGTTAAACTATGCGGAGCTGTTGCATTTCCCACCTGGAAACATGGGTCCATCATTGTCAGTTACAATGGTTCAGTCTGGAGGACATCAGGTTCACCGGAATCCTATCAGTTGATCATTCAGGTTAATTGTCCGTTTGTTTGTAAATCACAACAATAAATTATTTTATATGGGAACAGTTAGTTTAACAAGAAATTGCGCAATGGCAATTTGCCTTATTTTCGGAATGTTTTGGTCGGATGCATCCGTCGCCCAAAATTATCAACCAGCAAAACCTGCATTAACAATCAACCCCGATTCGTATGTTTCGGCATCAAACGAAGAGTGGGGTCAGTTGATGTGGAATTTTAAACTCTTCAATCAGCCTCTGGATGAATTTGCCAATTTTGATGAACCCAATGAATCGGGGCTGGCTGCAAATCGTTTTATTGACAATTATGCTGCTTACTTTATTTCAGCAGAGCAATATCACAAGTTTCCTGCATGGACGGAAGCAATTCAACCTGTTTTGGACAGGGTAAATATGAAATTGCTCGAGAAATTTTTATGGAAATATTGGTCGGACGAAAGCATTGGCATTCCCAAATTTCAGCCCAATATGGATCAAACATTCCCTGCAACTGCCGACCCTGTCGGGTTTGCCAACATCATGTATTCAGGTCATTTGCTGTTTCAGATGAATCTTTATCAATCTCTTTACCGCGATATGAAATGGGATAAACCGGGGTCTGTAGTGTTAAAATGGGATGATTACACACAATTTGTGTATGATAACAGGAAAATACAGGAGTTGATTACCATGCAATTTCTCAGCAATCCTGTTCCGGGAGTGGAATGTGAACGCAACGCTGTTTTCTCGGCCTGTAACCAGTTCCCGTTAAACGGGATGAAGCTTTATGATGAAATGCATGGCACCCGTTATTTTGCTGCCGTTGCTCCATTGTATAAAAAATGGTTCGAAGAGGTTTTTGTCGACCCTCAAACGTATAACATTGCCTGGCTTTATTTAATCAAACAAAAAATTGTCTTTTCAGAAAAGACTCCATATTATGGTAATAAGTCAGATTCAATGGAAAAGAAATTGGTAAAAGCGGGCGTTGATTTTGTTTCGGCCGGTAACGATGGCGCTGTTGGAACTTTTATGCACGCCTGGAACCCCGAATTAATCGAAAAAATATATCCTGCATTAAAGAAAAAAGTGTTTTCCGTTGATGCAAATGGCCTGGCAAAATTGCATCAGGATGTATTTATACAAGATGCTACGTATTCATATTTTACCTGCCTGGTAGCCGAAATGGGCGATGAACCAACAAAACAATTGCTGATAAGAACAATGGACAGCATTTACCAGGGAGTATGGCTGGATGGCACATACCATTATGCATACAACGAAAATGCTGCGGGATTAAGTGTTGGGTCGCCCGATGCAGCAAAGAAAACCGGAACAGCGATCAAGCCAAAGTGTTGTGAATCTCCGATGAAAAAAATGCAGGCGCCTCAATCAGATGTTTCCAATCAGGTGATAGGTCTTGCACGGGCATTGCCAAAAAACGGAATGTGGATGATGGTTAATAAACCCTTTGATGATTTACACTTTACCGAGCCTGCAATAAGCGGAGTTGATATTAAAAATGTAATGATGAAAAGAGCGATCTACGACAGAACACAAAAAGCGCTGATTGTTTCAACATTACCAAATAAGACAGGGGTAGAAACAACCATTAAAGTGATAAAGCTAAATCCTGCAAAAACGTATAACATATTTATCAACAAAGAATTTCATAAAGAAGTGAAAGGCATAACAGAAGATGAAATTAAAATTGACAGTAAGAAGAGCTATGACATTGTAGTTGTAGAAATCGATTAAATTTAAACAGTCTCCAAAACATTAATAAAAATAAATATTTTATGAAAAAACAAATCAATTTTTTCTGTTTATTAGCCGCCATCGGCATGCTGATCAACACGGGCTGCTCCACAAAGCCAAATCTCACCAAAGAACAGGCTGAGCAAAAAATCACAGAACTTCAAACCAAACTGGCGTTGATCAACGATCAATGGTATGACATTTATGAATTCGGGTTGGTTGACAGCGCCGGAGTAGCTGCCAAAAAGGTTGAAGAGGCACAGACTGAACTGGCTTCGGGTGGACTTGCAAAGGCTTCGGAACTACTCATCAGGGCAGATACGCTGCTTAACCAGTATTCAAAACAAAACCTCCCGGTGTTTACCCCGGAAACACCCCTGAAAAATCCTCAGGATCCTGGGAAAATCCGTAAAGCAACACTCGAAGACATCGGGCAGCTTGAAATGGCAGGGATCCCCAGGTGGAACTATTGGTTTAATTTTTCGGGTAAAGGCGATGACGGAAAACAATATGCCGCTTATGCCTGTGTGAATTATCATGGTACCGGGGCTTTGGTGCCCGGGGTCATGTTCGTTTTAAGCCTGGAAGATAACGGCACCAAACTGATGGATGGCTCGCTGAAGGTCATCCCAACCCGTAAACAGGAAAAAGACAGACTGGTATTTACAGCCAAAGACGGGGGGAAATCACTGGTTTATGCTATTTACAAAGAGAAGGTTATGATTGAGTATAAATCACCGGAATACAGCGTGAATCTGGAACTTTCCACCCTCTATTCTTTCTGGTATAACAAGGGAATCCAACCGGTGGATGTATTACCGAATACCCCTTCAGCAGGATTTGAGCAACCGGGGCTGGCAAAAGGGACCATCACCATGGGAGGAAAAAGTATCAAGGTAACCGGTGGCGGCGAACTGGAAAACTATTTCTGCGGCGGAAAAGGCGGGGCAGATTACCGCACCTCGCTGATAAAATACGGCAACGAATGGTGGGTTCCCTTTAGCACTGATCAGATTTCAGGGATATTTGTGGTGACCGGACCCTATAAAGATGCAGGTCTTTATGTCAATGGGAAATACATCATCCCTTCAGAATTTAAGATTCTGCAGGGCGAGCCGAATAAAACCTTCACCATTTCAGCTAAAACTGTAGAAGGTGACCTGGAAATCACCTGCAACCTCTGGGGAATGAATCCGAAACTCTACGAATGCTGGGGAAGTGTTGACGGAACATTCAAGGGGCAAAAACTTACCAATGGAAATTGCTGGCTGGAGCATGTTCCCCAGGGAGGGGCCAATGAAGCGGCTGTAAGGACTCCCCGGAAAGTGAAACCAAACAATCCATAAAACGCTGGCTCAGATTATTAAAAACAGATCTTATGGTAGTAGCAGGAATTGACATCGGATCCACCACCGGGAAGGCCGTCATCATGATCGATGATAAAATTGTTCTGGGGAAAATCATCCTGGCTTCTATAAAACCGGCGCAGACAGCCAGGCTGGCCATCGAGGCAGCTCTTGAAAATGCAGGTCTCACTCTACAGGAAGAAATTCAGTACATTGTAAGTACCGGGTACGGCCGGCTTAAGGTGGATTTCGGCAATGAGAATATCTCCGAAATATCCTGCCATGCCAAAGGCGCTTTTTATACCGACCCGGCGGTGCGCACCGTGATCGACATCGGGGGACAGGATTGCAAGGCTATTTCACTGAACGCTAAAGGCGGGGTTCTCGGATTTGAAATGAACGAACGGTGTGCGGCGGGAACGGGACGTTTTTTCCAGGTCATGGCCAAGGTACTGGCCTGTGGCCTGGAGGGGATCGGATCACCCGACAATATCAGTGTCACCGCTGCCACCATCTCAAACCAGTGCAGTGTTTTTGCCGAATCGGAGATCATAAGCCTGGTGAACAACGATGTGCCGCTGCCCGACATCATTACCGGCATCAACCGTTCCGTTGCCAGCCGCGTGAGTGGGCTGGTTCGGCGGGCCGGGCTGGCCGACAAAGTAGTGATCACCGGCGGCTGCTATGGCAACGAAGGACTGGTGAGCGCGCTGACGAATGCCCTGGGATTGAAAGTCAACCGGCTGCCGGTGAACCCGCAATTCATGGGCGCAATCGGAGCGGCCGTTTTTGCCATGGAAAAGTTCAGGGCAAAATCAGCAGAAACACAAACTAATATGGAGGGTGCGAAATGAGATCAGGTTTGAAATCGGAAATATTTGAAAAGTTTGCGGCCCTTGCCGGCAGCATCCGTAATCCTGAAGTGGAGCGCTGGAAGCAGCAGGGCGGAAGGGTGATCGGGTATACCTGCTCCTTTGTTCCGGAGGAGCTCTTCGTGGCGGCCGACCTTATGCCCTTCCGGATCAGGGCAACCGGGAGCCAAAGCGCAGGCCGGGCCGACGACTATTTTGAAGCAGCCAACATCTGTAGCCTTGTGCGCCATTGCTTTAATAAGATACTCACCGGTGAGTATCAATTCCTCGACGGCTGTGTGATCGGCGGCGGGTGCGACGCAAACCGGCACATCCTTGACAACTGGGAAAAGAGTGAGGCGCGTATCCCATTCCTGCACCGGATCTTCTTTCCGCACAGTTCCGGGATGCTGATGGCGCAAAATTTCCGCAATCAGCTGGAAAATCTGAAACAATTGCTGGAGGAGCATTTCGGGGTGAAGATCACTGATGAGAAACTTCAGGATGCCATCGTCCTCTGCAATCAGATACGCGATCTTCAGAAAGCGCTCTATGCCCTCAGGAAGGTGGATAATCCGCCCATCACCGCTACTGAAACCATTTCAGTGATCGTGGCTGGTTATTCGATGCCGAAAGAAGCGTACAAGGCGGATCTCACCCTGCTACTGGAGGAACTGCGCGGCATAACAGTAGAGGAAACCAAAAAAACCGTCAGGCTGATGGTCGTTGGCCCCGGACACGACGAACCTTCGCTGTGCGATATTATTGAAACAATGGGCGGCGCCGTGGTTACCGACCTCACCTGCTACGGCGGAAAAACCCTCTTTGGCAGCGTGCGTGAAGCAGATCCCGATCCCCTTCAGACCCTGGCCGATTACCAGGTAATCGACCGCCCACTTTGTCCGAAGAACCTCGATGCCCATCCCCTGATCAACCGGGAGATTATGGCAAAGATTAAAGAGTACCGGGTTGACGGCCTCATCGGGCAGGGTTACCTCTGCTGCGAAACCTGGGGCGGCGAACTTTTCGTGCTACAAAAGGAGTTGAAGGAGGCCGGGATTCCCATGCTCCGGATCGAGCGGGAGTATACTTCCGACTCGCTGGGACAAGTGCAGACCCGGGTTCAGGCATTCATTGAAACAATATCAGGAGGACTGTTATGATCAATATTTTCTCTCAATTAATGATGGAGGCCAACAAATCGTTGTATGGGCTTACCATCGAACCGCAGAATGCGTCGAAAGGTCCGGTCGTATTGGGAAATGGTGACTTTTTCATCGAAATACCGGTGGCTTTTGGCTGCGCCTTTTCCGACCTCACCCTCACCGGGGCCAACGGCACGGCACTGCCGACCGCTGCTGAACTCATCGACAAGGGGATCGAAACGGGTGTGGGAAGCAGAATGTGCAATGCCATCAAGGTGGCCTGCTACTATCTTGAAGCGGGACTGATCAGCAAACCCGATATGATCATCACCTCCAACTCCTGCTGCGACTCCATGGACACGCTGGGGATCCTTATGAATGCTTACAAGCCGTGGGCCGACGTGCCTAAATTCACCATGGATGCCCCGCACAGCTTCGACGAGGAGAGCTACCTCTATTTCGGACGACAGTTGCGCCATGCCGTTACCTTCATGGAAACGGTGACCGGGCGTAAAATGGTCTGGGACCGCCTGCGCGAAGTGTGCGTGGAATCCAACAAGCAGCGGCAGTTGCTGCTCGAGTTCCAGGAACTGAAGAAAGCGGTACCTTGTCCAGCAGAACCCGACCTGGCCCGACAGGGCACGGAATATACCACCTGGACCTTTGACCGTGTGACTCCTACGGTAACCGCCTGGCTTGAACAGTTGGTCACCGTTACCGAGCAGCGTGTAAAGGAGGGCAAGGGGATCGATGGCGTGAATGAGAAGGTGAGGTTCCTCTGGCAGGACCTGGCCGGAAGCTGGGCTTCCGGAACCGTGCTGGCCCGCCTTCAAAAGGAGCTGGGAGCGGTATGCATCATGGATTATGTGTCGTATGCCACCTGGACCCCGATTGACCTTACCAGCGAAGAGACCATGTTCACCTCCTTCGGCAAGCGCTTTTTGCTTGAAGATGCCATGAACCGGCAGGCACTTCATACCACCGACCTCTTCTGCAACGATATCCTGCAGATCGTCAAAGAGTTTAAATGCGATGCGGTGATCATGCCGGCCCATATTGGCCACAGAGATACCAACTCCAGGCTGAAGATTGTGCGGGATGTGTGTCGCGAACACGGCATCCCTTGCCTGGTGCTGGGGATGGACATCTGGGACAAGCGCTACATGACCCCGGAGGTGGTTTTCGACCGGATGAAAACCTTCTTTGAAGTATCCGGATTACTGTAAAAAAGGGATGTGACGGGTTGAAATAATGAAAAAGGAGGTCGATCATGAATGTTTTTGATCCTTATATTATTAAATGCACGAACAAGATTGAGGAGATGGTTGCCGCCGGCAAAAAGATCCGGGTGGTTATGGTGCCCTCTTCATCTGATGAGATCCGGGCAGGGATGCCTGTAAATGTAGGACCAACGGCCAGCCAGGGGGTAATCCTGCGGAACGATACCCTCGTGGAATTGGGCAACCCGGAGGCGGGCTCCTGCTCCATCTTCCTCTATACCGACAAACCCTCCCTGCTGAGCGACGGGCGGATCACACTCCTCGGTCCCGACATCAACGATTCCGGGATCAGCAACCTCACGTTTAATGAAATGGTCATATCCGGGCGGGTACACCCATCCGACCAGGATCTTGAACTGCTTGAAAAAGCGAGTAACCGTAAGCCGGCAACGAAAAGCTACCCTTTTGCCCAGATCATCATGGTCGCCGGGAAAACCCTTTCAGAAAACGATTACGAAACATTGAAAGCCTGTCAAATTGTTGGGGATCAGATTGAAGGATATATGGTCAGAAGTTTTACCCAAAATATATGGAGCAGAGTAAGCCGGGATGCCGCCGCCAAAGGCTTCAACTTCGAAACGCTGGGGAAAGCGCTGATGGTGCTGTTGAAATCGGCTAATCTCAAAATTGAAGCAATGGAGGTAGCCTTTGTTACCACAAATAAACACGATATTTCTGTTTTAGCGGAATATGCGAGACAAATACAAAAAATATCAAAGGAAATTGTCAGGGAAAACTGGAAGATCAAAGGATATGATATCGAGTGTACTTCTGATTGCACAATCTGCGACGACAAACCTGTTTGCGATGATATCCGGGAGGTGTTGAAAGAAAAGATGAGAAACGATAAAACCCAAATAAACATCCAGAAACCATGTCAATAATAAAAAACGAAGCGACTGAAGAAAAAGCTCTTAAGCCCATTATCTCCGTTTGCGGTAAAGGCGGGGTTGGGAAGACGGTCTTTTCGGCACTTTTAGGGAGAATCATCATTGAGCAAGGACTGAAACCTTTGCTGCTGATTGATGCCGACCCTGTGGGCGGGCTTGTATCGGCGATCGGGGAGAAAACCGTCAAAACACTTTCGGGAGTCAGAGACCAGTTGATCAACGATGCAAGAAAAGGAGGAAAAGTCAGCGCGGCAGAGGCTGTAGACCAACTCGACTACTTTATTCTCAATGCATTAGTGGAACGCCCCGACTTTTCTTTACTGGCAATGGGAAGGACCAGGGAGAAAGGCTGCTTTTGCAGTGCCAACAAACTTTTGCGCCGTGCCATGGATGAGATCATTTCGGCATATGCCTGTGTCCTGATCGATGCCGAAGCAGGTGTAGAGCAAATTAACCGCGATGTAACTTCCCAGGTTAATCGGGTTTTTGTCATTATCGACGCTTCCCAAAGAAGTATCGATACCCTGGATGCGATTGCGGGACTGGTTGACCCATCTAGAATTACAATCATTGCCAACAGGATCACTCATGGAGATCTGCTGAATCTTCCTCCTGAAATTAATGTTGCCGGAGTTATTCCCGGAAATGAAATTCTGCGGCAATTTGATCGTGAAGGACGTTCCCTGTGGCTGCTTCCAGATGACAATGAGGCATTCCTTGCCGTAAAAAAAATCATGAAATCCATTCATTTATTTAACCATTAAACAGAGAAATCATGTTCGAAACATTTTTATCAACCTTACCGCTCTCCATAGCATCTGCAATAAGCGTAACCTCTATATTGCTATTTTTAGCAATCCTTGTTTCGGGAAAGAATCAGGTGCGCAACGGACTGGCATTCATTATTGGCGGGATTATTACCGCTGTTGTTATAACCCTGGTCGAGTTGCTTTCCATTCACAAGGTCAATCCGGGGACATCCCCCGATTATGCAATGCATGCCGTCGTCGATTTTGTGCTTGCCGGAATTTGTTTCCTCTTGCTGATCATAACATTCATTGGCTGGAACAAACCCGAACAAGAGAAGAAGAAAGAGGATAAAAAACCAGGAGGAGTATTCACTTACATCATCATGGGAGCCCTGATCAAACTGGTTAGCGCTAACACGCTTCCGCCTTTTATCGGAGCCATCAAGGAGGTTGCCGCAGCCCAGTTGGGCGGTACTCAGGTTGTTGTATTATGTACCATGATCATTTTAATCAGTATGCTGCCGGTCATCATCCCCTATTTATTATTCCTGCTCAACCAGCAAAAGGCATTGGTCATGATTGATCCGGCCAGTGTTTTTTTAAAAAAGTATAAAAATCTCATCAATAGCGTGGTCCTGACCCTGGTTGTTTTTTATTTATGCTATCATGGTTACATCCAGTTGTATGGAATGAAATAATGTATTATCAAATATTAGAAACAATCATTATGTTTATAAAAAAGAAGTATTAACCTAACCCAAATTCTTATGAAAACAATAAAAATTTATTTCGGTCTTTTGGCAGTTGTGGCTGCCTTTGTAATCACTTCGTGCGGTTCTCCGGTCACTTTGTCCAGTTGGAAGAACCCGGCAGACAACTCTAAAATTTCGAAAGTGGTGGTCATGCCCCTGTTCGACAAGCTTGAATATATGAAACCATTTGAACAGTCGATGGATGCCTATTTTAGCTCCCAGGGATTGAAAGCGCTTGGGTCCCTTGATATTCTGAATCCAAATGTCAAATACCCTGTTGCTGACATCAAAAAAAAGTGCGACAGTCTGGGCGCTGACGCTATTTTAGTGTTTGTTTACAAAGGCACAGATAAATCAGAAAACTACGTTCCTCCCACTACTTATACTACCGGAGGGTTTGGCGGTTCCTGGGGTGGCGGATACTGGGGCGGTGGTACCTGGGGCGGATACGGCGGCGGTTTTTATGGAGGAGCAGGCTTTGACAGCGGCAGCACTGTAACAACCGGAGGCTACTGGACGACCACCTCCGTGGTTAACCTGAAAGCCAGCCTTTACACCAAAAGTTCAAAAGAAGCAATCTGGACCGGCGACATTACGGTGACTGACCCGAATTATGTTGACCAGTCTGCGACCATCATCGCACAGGACATCTATGCCGACTGGCAGAAATATAATCTGTTGAAATACCCACCACAAAAGCGGTAGTTATCAAATTTACTGGTCATGGAATATTATGGTTTGAATCAGACACTGACAGGTCTTAAAGACGCTGTCAGGTCTGATCGACCGCTAAACCTGACAGTGTCTGCAAGACCTGTCAATGTTTAAAATCAACCAATCGTGTCACGGCAGGAAGTCGGCTCCGGCAGAGCTGAACTCCAACGTATTCTGGTTATCGGTGGTACCGGTAAACCTGACCCCGATTGAGATGCCGACCCCCCATTTTATTTCAGGTTGACCCATTACGGCAAACCGGCTCATTGTCCAGGCCGCGGGCGAAAGGTCGAGTCCGTCGTGTGCAGCGATTTTGGCTTCTCCGTCATACACATGCACATTGGTAATATCGGCGTTGGTTGAATTGCTCCGGAACCTGATCAGTACCGAGTCGATGGCCAGGCGGTTGTCATTGACAATTACCGCAGTAGGGATGGCAAAATGGAACCAATTCGTGGTTCCGGGTTTCCCGATTACACGGTAAAAGAAACCTGCCCTCCATTCACTTTTAATTCTGTCGGGGTACTCTAT
>JBAXFM010000183.1:0-10382 GCA_037139855.1 Bacteroidota bacterium | reverse complement strand
TGGTGTTGTCGCAAAATTAAATTCGTGATCACTGATCCGATCTTGGGATTTTGGACCATTTTTATCAATTGTAAAACACTGTTATCACGAAAAACAATATGAAGAAAAACAATATAACCATCAGAGATCATGCAGGATATCGTTGGTCGATGATGATTCTGGTCAGCATTCTCATGTCGGCCAATTACTATTTTTATGACGCCTTGTCCCCCTTGAAATCGATCCTTCAGGAACACCTGAACTTCAGTTCCCATGATTTTGGCATTGTTGCCGGGTTTTATGCATTTCCCAATACGTTTCTTTTAATGGCGATCCTGGGCGGGATCATCCTCGACAAATTGGGAATCAGGCCAACCGGTCTGCTGTTCGCAGTTTTCATGCTCATCGGAGCCTTTTTAACGGCATACGGTGCTTCCGACTTTTATCGCAACGATGGACCCGGATATCATTTAATGGGCTCATTCTGGACTTCCTATTCTCCGGAGTTAAAAATGATGTCGCTCGGGATGCTTATTTTTGGACTTGGAGCAGAAACCAGCATCGTGGTTACGAGCAAGATCATCGTAAAATGGTTCAGGGGATATGAGATTGCACTGGCGTTTGCACTAAACCTTGGTATTGCACGGGTGGGAACTGCACTGGCTTTCAATTTATCGCCAAGGCTCGTTCTTCCTACGCAATGGGATTTTGCGATCTGGTTTGCATTCATGCTGCTGCTGATCGGATTTCTGGCATTCCTGGTGTATTTAATGTTTGATATTAAATTTGACCGACAGGTGAAAACAACCGGTTCGTTGCTTGGCAAGGACGAGGAATTCCATATGTCGGATCTGACAAAACTGTTCACGAACCGTTCATTTTTATTTATCTCCTTTCTGTGCGTCACATTTTATGCAGCTGTTTTTCCTTTTTTGAAATATGCCCCCGATCTTTTTTTCCATAAATTCGGAATATCGCGGGAAAGAAGCGGCGATATTGCCTCATTACTGCCTTACGGAACCGTATTCTTTACACCGCTTTTCGGCTGGTTTGTTGATAAGAAAGGTAAAACAGCATCCCTGATGATCTATGGCTCCTTAATGCTGATCCTTGTGCATCTGATGCTCACCTTTACCTCACTCAACCCGTATGTGTTGATGGTTCTGATGGGCATTGCTTTCTCATTGGTCCCTGCGGCGATGTGGCCTGCCGTTTCAAGAATCGTTCCCGAACACCGTCTGGGAACTGCCTATGGAATGATGTTTTCGCTTCAGAATCTCGGTCTGTTTGCCATTCCGATTCTTGCCGGGTATATCCTTGATGTAACGAATCCCGGTGTTACGCCCGGCATGATCGATCATGGGGCAAAACTCAATTACACCCCTGCCATGCTTATGTTCACCGGGCTTAGCATGCTCGGCTTCCTGTTTGCCCTGTTGCTGAAGTGGGACGATAAAACTTCCGGATACGGACTGGAACTGCCTTCGAACAGTGTTGTTGAAAAACCGTAACCTTTTTTAAAATGAACTATTTAACTGTTTTGTTCCTGACCATATCTTTAGCGCTGATGACTGGTTGCCTGCATAACGGCGATGATATCAAAGTTGAAAAGATTTATATCATTGAAAAGAATGGGAAAAGTATTCCGTTAATCGAAAACAGGGATATTATTAAAATTCTTGACCTTCCCAAAACCCGCCAGGCAGCAAACTGGACCTGCGGGGCCAATGCGGTGCAAAAAATCTGTGCCTATTATGGAGAAGATTACCGTGAAATGGACCTGGTTAAAACGTTAAAATCAACCCCGGATAATGGGACGGACCTTCAACCCATGATCGATTTTTTCATCAATGCAAAATTCAAAATCGATGTCAGGGAGCGCATGACCATCGCTGATTTAAAGGCATACGTTGATAAAGGAATTCCGGTTATTCTGATGATCCAGGGTTGGGTGAAAAATAAAAGTGAATATCAGGGCTGGTCGAACGGACACTATTCGGTTTGCATCGGGTATACCAAAGATGAGTTATTATTTGCAGATCCTTCCCTGTACGACATTGGTTACATTCCAAATAACAAATTATTGGAAAGGTGGCATGATCTTGATGTTGGAGATAAAAAATATTATCAGTTAGGCATAGCGGTGTATGGTAAAAAACCAAAATTTGATTTAGAAAAAATTGAAGAGATAAAATAGCTAACCCGAGTAAACATGACCATAATTGACGTTGTTCGAAAATTCAAGTTCTCTATTGCCCTGGTACTTTCATTTGTAGTGCTTGAAAACATTTCGTGGATCATTGAGCCAACTTTTTTCGGAACCCTGCTCGACGCTCTGATTGAGCGCTTTTATGACAAGGAAAAAGTGAACTTTATGCTGCCTTTGATTATCTGGGCGCTGATTTATTTGCTGAATGTAGCCGGGGGCACGCTGCACCGGTATTTCAGCGGCAAGGTATATGCCAGGGTGTATGCCGATACTGCCACCAATGTCATTAATTATTCCAGAAAAAAGGGGTTCCCCACATCGACCGTCTTTGCCCGGGCTGACCTGGCCAAAGAATATATCGTTTTTCTGAAAGAAAGGTTACCGGAGGTCATATGGCAATTGTCTGCCACATTCGGGGCCATCATTGCGCTTTTCTTTTATGACTGGCGAATCGCGGCGCTGGCTGTGATCGTAATCATACCGATTGCGCATATCAACAACGTCTACCGTAAACACGTGGTAAAAATACAACGAAGTTTACATGATAAACGCGAAGACCAATACGGGATCATCGAATCTGGCGACCCTGAAACAATCAGGGAATATTTTCATAATATGGTTCAACCACAATCAAAGATTGCAAAATGGAGTTCCATTGATTTCATGGTGATCAAAGTGCTGTTGATGTTCATTTTTATCGGGGTTTTGTTCATTGCCGTTGATGTTGACAATTTTTCGACCGGTAAAATTTATGCCATTGTATCCTATATCTGGACTTTCATCGCTTCCACGGATTACATCCCGGGATTGATGGAAAGCGTTACCGCTGTAAGAGAGCTCAATTCCCGGCTCAAAGAAGAGAAAATCTAAGCAATTTCTTCACTTATCTTAGTTGAAATAAGTTTGGAAAATGTATTGGTATTGATAAAGTTGTTATATTTGAGTGCCATAAATATCGTTTATTTTTCAATTTGGACTGAAAGAACATTTTTATTAAGAACCCAACACACTTTGCTTCAATCAGATTTTTTCAACCATTAACTATTATATTTATCAGGAGCCTATTTCAATTTCTTAAGGTTGTATTGCTACATGAAAAACTGTGCCGTAGGCACATTATATGGGTAGCAGTATAATGTTATAACGCTATTTCGTCCCGTACGGGACGAAATAATGCCCTATGCCAATTTTTCTACCCATATAAAATTCCTAAAGGGATTTAAAACAATTTTCAACAGACTCTAAACCTTATCCTCATGAAAAAGATCTACTCCATTTTTGTTTTATTTTTCGGTGTTTCTTATGTACTGGCACAAGCTCCTGTTAAGCCCGGTCTCACTTTTGATAAAATGGATGAGAATACTGCGGCAATAAAAAATCGGGAAAACAACCCTGCTGTTTTTATTGAAAATAAAGGTCAATGGCAAAGCGATGTTCTTTTTAGCGCCAGGCTGAATGGAACAAATGTTTGGATTACGCGGGATGGGATTGTTTATGATTTCTATAAAACAGAAATTACTGCCGGTTCAGAAAAGGATATATCTCCTGTGTTAAGCGAACGTTTCAGAAAATCCGGCCAAACGCAGGTAACGGGTCATGTGGTGCGAATGAATTTTACCGGAATGAAAACACAGGCAGATATCACCGGTAAGAATAAACAGGAAGGTTATTACAACTACTTTATTGGAAATGACTCTTCCAAATGGGTCGGTAATGTGGCTTTGTTCAATGAAGTGTATATCAGGAACCTTTATGATAACATCGATGCCCGGTTGTATTTTGACATGGGCCGGTTGCGTTATGATCTGATAGCGGCGCCGTATGCCGACCTTCAGCAAATAAAATTTTATTATGAAGGGCAGCAAAATATCAGGGTGAATGAAGCAGGAGAATTAATCCTGAAAACCTGCCTGGGCGATGTTGAACAAAAGCAGATTTATGCCTACCAGGAGATAAACGGACAAAAGAAACAGGTGGAATGTAAATTTACCCTTCCTGGTTTCCTTGCTTCCTTTGACATAGGGAATTATGACCCTTCAAAATCAATTATCATTGACCCGCTGGTGTATTCGACTTTTCTGGGAGGCACAGGTGATGATGGATTAGAACCGTTAATAAAAGTTGACAGTTCAGGGTATGTGTATGTCAGTGGCGAAACACTTTCAGCCAATTTTCCGGTAACTGTAGGGGCATATCAGACAACGAATAGTAGCCGGAAAGTTTTTGTCACAAAGATGAATCCGCAATTGTCAGGACTAATTTACTCTACTTTTATTGGTGGCACTTCTACATATGAATATCCCGATGACATTGACCTTGATCAAAGTGGGAATGTTTATATTACCGGGGTTACGAAGGCAACCAATTTCCCGGTTACTGCCGGCGTATTCCAGCCAAATTATTCAGGCGGAAGTTACGAGGGTTTTGTCACAAAACTGAATAGCACGGGTTCAGCACTGATCTTTTCAACCTATATTGGTGGAAGTGCCGGCAGTGGATCCGATTGGGGTATGTCATTAGCTGTTGATACGATTGGTGCCATCTATTTGACTGGTGTAACCACCTCTGCTAATTTTCCAGTAACATCTGGCGCCTACCTTAAGGTAAAACCGAATAATTGGTCACAGGGAATTGCCTATGTAAGTAAAATCAACTCAAATGCCACAGCCCTGATTTATTCTACCTTCTTAGGAGGAACGGGCGATAGTGACGGATATTCCATTGACATTGACCATGATGGAAATGCATATATTTCAGGAGGTGCACTCAATAACTTCCCAACCACTACAGGGGCTTTTGATCGGACTTCTAATGGAGGATGGGATGCATATATTTCAATATTAAATTCAACAGGATCAGCCTTGATTTATTCAACCTATATCGGTGGAACCCTTGATGATCGCTCCTACATGAATAATCTGACCGTAGACAATAATGGGAATATTTATTTGGTCGGAAATACAAAATCAGCTAACTTCCCAACCACGAGCGGAGCCTATCAAACAGTAAATCAAGGAGGAACTGATACTTTTATTTTGAAATTAAATCCGGCCGGGACCGGCAGTTCCGACATGATCTATTCAACTTACCTTGGTGGCTCCGGGGATGATGCATCTGGTCTTTCGATAGATTTGGATACCAATGGGACCTTATCTTATCCCGGATATACTACTTCTTCCAATTTTCCTCTGACTCCGGGCTGTTTTCAATCAACATACATGGGTGGGCAGGATGCTTTTTTTGTAAGATTTAATTTTACAGGTTCAGGGTTATTGTATTCAACTTATTTAGGGGGTTCTGCCATGGAAGCTGCTCCCTCGGGTTTGGCCAGGGGAAAATTTGCATATATTACTGGAGTTACTGCATCTACTAATTTTCCAACAACACCCGGCGCTTATGACGAAACCTATAACGGAAGCAATGATGTATTTGTAACAAAATTAGATCTACGATCAATTGTAACAGGCGCTTTGCCGGTTAATAATATCTGCGCGGGTTTGGTTTTATCTGTGCCATATATCGCCAGCGATACATTTGATGTTGCAAATGTCTTCACAGCTCAATTATCTAATGCTGCCGGAAGTTTTACAAGTCCGGTGAGTATTGGCTCTTCAACAGGGTTGACTTCCGGTGTAATAAACGCAACCATTCCTTCGAATACTCCCGCGGGAGCAGGATACAAAATAAGGGTCGTTGGTTCCTCACCTGTTGTTACCGGTACCATTACCGGGACGGTCATTACGGTAAATCAATGCCCTGCAAACATCACTGTAGATGGAACTACCTCGGGTACTGCCTGTTTCTTTGCCACCCAAACGATCACGGTAGCGGGAGGAGTTACTGCCTATGATATCCCGGAGGGTGGCAGTGTGACCATGGTAGCCGGGCAGAACATTCTGTATTTACCAAATTCTACGGTTCATTCCGGGGGTTACCTGTGGGGCTATATCTCCCCGAATGGTCCATTTTGTTTAACTCCGTCAATGCCGGCAGTGATGACACACCAGGAAGAACCAGTTTTTGAGCAATCATCTTTAAAACTTTACCCGAATCCTACAACGGGGAAATTCATTGTTCAATTCCAAAGGGAAGATCCATCGGAAAACGTTTATGTTGATGTTTATGGAATCTGGGGAGAAAAAGTATTGTCTGAAGTGATAATCGGAGAAAGCAAACATGAGTTCTCACTTTCAAACATGCCAACCGGAGTATATTTCATCCGGGTGCTATCAGGGAACAAGACGCAAACAGCTAAACTTATTAAACAATAAGTCTGAATCGCAAATTGAAAAAGATGAATATTGAAAACCCGACTGTCACCGATTATTCGAACCCCAGTCACTGGCTGTCATTGCCCGGCCATCCTTCGAAACCCGTGGATGTATTTTATGTTTACCCGACCGTATGGGCAAAGGTGGATCCGGCAGAGCCGAATTATTGCCCCATCGACCACCCAGGCATGCATCAGGGTGCTGCTTCATCTTTCAGCAGTCAGGCAACTGCTTTTGAAACGGCTGGCAACATCTATGCACCTTATTACCGTCAGGCCGACGGTGCATCCACGCTTTCTTTAGCCGAGGGTCAGCGCTGGGAGGCAGTCCGAAAAGTGCCTGCCGCAGATGTCACGGCAGCGTTTGATTATTACCTCCGTCATTACAACAACGGCCGCCCCTATATCATTGCAGGTCATTCACAGGGCGCCAACGTGATGATGTTCCTCCTCTCTGAATACATGGCGACCCACCCGGATGTGTATGCCAGGATGATCGCCGCCTACGTGATCGGTTACCCGGTAACGGCTGAATTCATGGTTGCGAACAAACACCTGAAGTTTGCAGAAGGCCCTGATGACACGGGGGTGATCATATCCTACAACACGCAGTCTCCGAACGTAGTTCCCGGAACAAATGTCGTGGTGGCAAACAATGTAGGGATTGTTATCAACCCGATCAACTGGAAAAGGGATGAAACCCCGGCCCCGGCTTCTGAAAACCTGGGATCATACATGCCCGACAGTACCATGACCCATTATGAAAAGGTGCTTGATTTCGCCGATGCACGTATCGATCCTGTGCATGGCGTTTTAATCTGCAGCAGCGTGAACGAATCATCAATAAATGCAATCTCGGGTGGCATCGGACTGGGGGTTTACCACATTTTCGACATCAATTTTTATTATTACAACCTGCGGGAAAATGCCGAAAGAAGGGCCAGCAAGTTCATGGGGAAATGACAAAAAAAGTATAATTAATTTTTGTTTTTCACTATGCTATACCTTAGCTTTGGAAAAAAAATCAGGCAATGAACACCATCGTTTCAAGGATACTTTTATTTTCATCGCTGCTTCTCCTTTTTTCTTGCAGGAGTGTTGGACCGAAATCGGTTGTCCGCGACCGGAATGCCTATCTGAATGCAGTGTCGGATTCATGGAAAAACCAGCAGTTGCTCAATATCGTAAAGATGAGGTATGCGGATGCCCCTGTTTTTCTTGATGTTTCATCCATCACCAATCAGTACGAAATCTCCGGCGCTGTAAGTGCCGGCATCGCGCTGGAACAAAAAGGTGTTGGTTGGAATCCTTCCATAAACGGCACAGGCACCTTCACCGACCGGCCAACCATCACCTACTCTCCACTTTCAGGGCAGAAGTTCGCCATGAACCTCATGAAGCCTATCTCCCCTGCCATCATTATCAGCCTGGTATATTCCGGCTACCCGATTGACCTCCTTTTCAAGCTGACCCTAAACTCGATCAACGGCATGAAAAATTCGAGCGGCAGCAATGGAAAGCAGCAACCGGCTTCGCCCGGTTTTCATGAGATACTGGAGGCTATGAGGGCGTTGCAAAATGAGAACGGCATGGATTTCGTTCTGGAAAAAACAGGCACTGCCGACGAACGTATCCTGATACAGGTAGTTGAAAATTCCGACAGCCTGCTTGGAGCAAAAGTAAAGCGACTTAACCAGATACTGAACCTCCCTCCCGGCAATACCCGGTTCAGGATCGGCACTGGCATACACCGTTCCGACAGTTTGCAGATAGCCCTGTCGACAAGGTCTATTCTGGCACTTTTGGGCGAAATCGCATCAACCATTGATGTTCCCGTTGAGCATTTAGATGCAAGGATGACGTATGCGACGCCATGTTTTGAAATGCAGAATGGATTGCCCGAAAAACCTTTCGTTAATATCCATAGCACCAAAACACCACCAGTGAACCCTTTCATTTCGGTGTTATACAATAACTACTGGTTTTATATCGCAATGGATGATTTCTCTTCGAAGCAGATTTTTTCCCATATTATGATGCTGAATTCACTCGTTGAGGTAGGTGACCCCAAATCGGCCCCCATTATAACCATACCGACCAGATGAAAGAGTTTTGGACATGACGGGTGACAAATGTTAATAACTTTTCTTTCATTTCCATACAACAGTATAATATTTTCGTATATTGCTGTGCAAATTTCATGAGGTAGTTTAATATTTATGCTATAAACAGACCGGTAGTGGTCTGTTCCCATTCCTTTATTTTGTTGATGGTCCCCCTCTTTGGCCATATTCATTTTAATCCATCGTTTGTTTTAACCATTTAATTCTACTGCCTTATGAGAAAATTTACCAGTATTTTTTTCATCCTGCTTTTTGTGGGATCGTGTGCTTATGCACAATGGATTGATCAGGCATCCGGTTTCACTGTAGCCAGCAGAGGAATCAGGAACATTCATGCTGTCAGTTCCACAGTTGTCTGGGCATCAGCCTATGACGGCAGCGGCGCTGCCGCGCCATGCCAGGACATCACTATGACCACCAATGGAGGAACGTTATGGACTCCTCATACCATTGCCGGGGTTACCAATCTCGACATTGCGAACATTGTTGCCATAGATGCCAGCACAGCATGGGTTTGCATGTTCCCTCCGGGTGCTACTGCCACAGGCCAGGGAATTTATAAAACAACCAACGGGGGAACAACCTGGTCACGTCAGACTACGGCAACCTTTATCAATGCCTCCTCATTCGCCGACCTTGTTTATTTCTGGGATTTGAATACAGGTTATTGTATGGGTGACCCGATCAACGGTGAATTTGAAATTTATACAACCACGAATGGCGGAGCAAATTGGACGCTTGTTCCCGGGGCAAATATTCCAAACCCGTTAGCCGGTGAATGGGGTGTTACAGGATATTATTCAAGTGTTGGCAACATCACCTGGTTTGGCACCAACCTGGGCCGTATTTACAAATCAACTGATTTTGGCAACAACTGGACAGTTTCTGCCATACCCGGATGGAGTGCAAAATATGTTCAGCCCTTCTTCCGTGATGCCCTGAATGGTATAGTCCAGGACAAAAGCGCCACGACAACCAGTCCCCTTGTAAAAAGCATCGACGGCGGAGCTACCTGGACCCCGATCGTTACTACCGGATCGGTTTTTGAAAACGACATGTCGTATGTGCCCGGCACCGCTTCCACCTGGGTTTCAACAGGCGCTGCTACGGGGTTTACCGGCGTCACCTACTCTTTTGATGATGGCGTTACCTGGAATAACATGACTGCTACGATAGGTACGCAGTTCCTGGCAACAGAATGGATCAATGCCTCCACCGGATGGGCAGGTGCATTCAACACCAGTGCCACGGTTGGTGGGATGCGCAAATTCAATTCAGTACTTTCAATTCCGGTGGCAAACTTTATTGCCAATGTGACGAACATTTCGATTGGCGGACAAGTTCTGTTTACGGATCTTTCGACAGGCGGACCTACTTCATGGTCATGGTCTTTCCCCGGGGGTACCCCGGCCACCTCAACCCTACAGACGCCTCCAGCCATAACATATAATACTGCCGGAACATATAATGTTACCTTAACCGTCACCAATAGCTGGGGAACCACACCGCTGGTAAAAACCAATTATATTGTGGTGAGCAGTACAGCTCCCCCAATCGCTAATTTTACGGCCAATCTAACCAACATCCTCACAGGCGGCCAGGTTCAATTCACTGATTTGTCAACTGGCACTCCAACGACCTGGTCATGGAGCTTTCCGGGTGGCACTCCTGCTACTTCAACGCTGCAAATTCCGCCATTAATTACTTACAGCACCGCAGGCCAGTATAACGTATCGCTTACTGTGACAAACAGTCTGGGTAACAATACCAACACCAAGACCAATTATATAACTGTCGTCAG
>JBAXFM010000182.1:0-10483 GCA_037139855.1 Bacteroidota bacterium | reverse complement strand
CCCTGAAATTGTTAACAACCCTTGGATTTAAGAAACAGGGGGTAAATAAATACAATTTTGGAAGTTTGTCGCAAAAATCCAGAATGGCTTGATTGTTTTTCATCATTTGCAGTACTCGTATCCGACTGCCAACCAAGGCATCAATCATATTCAGGAAGAAAATGGCTTTCTCTGTACTATTTGAAAAACCTAATTCATTAATATCAATATCATCGGTTCGTAAATCCGCTTCATTAAATAAGGATGCAATTCCACTGTGAATGCGGTAATAATAGTTGTCAAGCAACCAGCGTTCATCTATCTTGTGTGAAAGGACTTCATCTGCAACCTCTTTATCAGGACGAGGTTTCTGTTTCTCATTCACCCTATTATAATGAATTTCCCTCATAACATACCACAGGACAAGTTCATTGTAGCTGGGTTTTGTAAGGAAGCGTGTGTCAATAATTGATTTATCACCTTTTCCAACAGCAATCAGTGCATCAACAATATGATCTAATGTAGGAGTCCGTAACGAATCAGCTGATTTTCTAAATGCCTTACCACTTGCGTTGGGATTTTTCGAGTATAGCACACTAAGAGCTATTAAATTATTCAAATCTTTTGCATCAAGATTCAGTTGAGCCTGGCAAAATTCCGTAATCAGGCAAAGCGTGAACACCAGTAATGTTTTCATCAATTGATTTTAGTATCTGATTACGTAATGGTCAATCTACCAGTTTTGTGTAAATTATATAATGCTAAAATACATTTTTTTAGTCAATCATTGCATTCCTTTTTTAGGTAATTTGCATCCACAAATACAACAATGCGTACTGTTTTTATAACTCTTATTTTTCTTTTACGTTTGTTCGTAACTGCTCAGAATGCCCAGAACAGCAATCAAGTTCATCTTCGTCCTGAAATTGAAAAACTGGTTAAGGGAATAGCAAAGGACAATGTGTTGAAAAGTAGCGGAGTCGGAGTTGCTGGCACCAGAACTGAACAATGGGAAAGGTATGAGTCTTTGTGCCAGAACGCAACCACCAAAGAACTTTTAGAACTCACTGACTATAGCAATGCGGACGCTAAATACTCGCTTCTTCGCACACTACAGCCGAATATTAAGTACTACAGCAGGGTCAGGGAAATTGCAACTAAAGAGAATAGTCCTGTCGCTACGCTGGCATTGTCAAGGTTCAAAAACCCTGCCGATATTGGCACCATAAAACTATTGTTCAAAAACGAAAAGACCGAATACTATGCAGCGTATTGTGCCCGTGAATTTCCTGATGGTACGTTTTACCCATTATTGGTAAAAATATTTGAACGTGAGTGGTTGTGCAAATACTATGATCTCCCGAAGTGGAGAATCTTATATCAGGCCTTGTCAAAATACCCGACAGAACAGACTTATCAATTGTTTAAACGCACCATTGATTGTAAAGATGGTTTCAGGCACCAAACCTTGGGAACGTACCTGATGATTGCGATTACCAAATACCCTGATAAATTGTTTGACCCATTGAAATCCAAAATCAAACTTAATAAATACCATCAGAGGGATGGTATTATTTGTCATCAACCTTATTAAGGCCTTCATCAAATTTATTGTTAAACATTAATCCGATATTTTGTACTTCATGAACAAGCCACTTAACTTAAAATACCACCATCTTGGTATTCCAACAAACAAACCAATTGAAGGTGAAGTCTATCTGAAAGATTACAAAGTGTACCACTATGGCTTTGAAAACAGTGAATACGGGATTGAATGGATGCGGTATGAAGATGATTGCAATCTGCCTGAAATCGTAAAAACTTTACCGCATGTAGCTTTCGAAGTTGAAGATATTTACGAGGCAATCAAAGGCAAAAAAGTAATCATTGAGCCCAATAGCCCGTCAGAAGGTAACATTGTTGCATTTATCGAAGAAAATGGTGCTCCGATAGAGTTCATCCAGATTGTCAAGTCCTAAACTATTTCTGTGAACCCAATAACCGAATAGACCAATACCATGGAAACACACGATAAAATCGAACCCGTTGAAATTTTCGCTGGCACAATCTGGGAGGCTGAATTGCTGAAGAGCATTATGGATGATGCTGAGATTGAATCGTTTTTATTAAACGAATTTACTGGCACCATGGCACCCTGGTACACAGCATCGGGCGGAGCGGGTTCAGTAAAAGTAATTGTTTCGAGTGCGGATTTTGAACGCTCTAAGGTTATCATTGAGGAATTTCAAGAAAATATGAGGGCAAACCATTAACTGGGTCCACTTAAGAGAAGAATCATTATTTATCCATTGCGTATTGGGTCAAAGTCCACCATCCATTCAATACCATATTTGTCTCTAAACATTCCAAAATACGAACCCCAGGGACTATTAGCAATAGGCAAAGCAATATGCATGATTCTGTTTGCGTCACGTTCTGAAATGGGATGTTCGGGGTTTGAAAAATCTTTGAAACGAGATACCATTGCGAATTCTCCGCCAAAAATTGATTTGTAAAATGTAAATGCATCTTCTGCATTTCCGTTGAAGTGAATGTAAGGATTTATTTGCGCCATTTTATTTTTCAATTAAATTGTTAAAATTAATTCAGTTAAGTCAGGTTTTCATCGTAAAATTACAAGTATCAGCGAACCTTCCAATAAGTAAAAATACAGATTTTTTAATCCCAAACGACATGACGAGGCTTGTAGAATTTTATTGGTGCCATTTAATCAAATTGTGCGCAGTTACTGAATTATTACTAATTTGCATTGTCTATTTGTCATTGTTTGTATCGTTTTATCGGCTTATGGCTTCCTTACGGACTTTTTGCATCACCGTCATTTGCGCTGCCCTGTTGTTTTCGGCATGTACAACAAGCACGCCTGAAACTCAGCCGAAGAATTTGGATGAAGCCATTACCTACTTTGAAAAACATTGGAATATTGTTGAAAAAACCAAGTTCAAAATTCATCCTGAACAAAATGCCGTTTCAGAACTTCATTTAACCACTGGGATGTGGATTCGAAACACCTGGATTCATGGGAATAGGGATACTAACCTCACTAACTACTTTCATAGACTTGGAATTTTTCACCCAGATGATATATCGTCAATAATTTTGACATCCCTGCATCGGAAGTTGAATAATCAGGAAGTGGATTTGCCAGGGCAAGTAAAAGTTTATCTGGAATATTGGACATCCATGAATGAATGTAAAAATCGGCAACGAAAACAAGCCATAGCAAATTTCCATCAACATAACGTTGGCGATCTGATAACAATTTCAATGGCGGTTGATACCTCCGATGGTGAACGAAATGCCGTCATATATGCATGCCCCCAAAATGATTGGACTTTCAATCCCAAAGTAGACTTGATGATTGTCGGGATTATCACGAAAAAATATTTTATCAACGACAGTTCTAATGTTTTCTTTACTGTGAAGATCAAGAAACTAAACAATCCAAATACAACCATCGGAATGGAAAATGCAATGGTTGGGGATTTCGTTGATTTCCAATTAAGAGGGCTTACCATAAACTAATACCACAATTTGCAAATTTATTTATCTTCAACCTCACTAAAGCATCCATCAATTCTATTACGAAACTATGAACCCAAACAATCAAATTGAACCCATTGAAATTTTCGCTGGCACGATCCGGGAGGCTGAATTGCTGAAAAGTATTATGGATGATGCTGAGATTGAATCACAAGGAAGCCCGACCGGGAATCCTATCAATGAAATATTCACCGATGAACTCCTCCAACTGATTGAGCAGCGGGATACCATGATCGTCGATGTGCGGCATGCAGACGCCTATAATGGATGGCCATTACAGAACGAACACCGTGGCGGGCATATTCAGCATGCCAGGAGTTTGCCTGCAAAATGGTTAAAATATATTGACTGGATCGAGGTGGTCAGGCATAAAGGGATACTTCCCGAAAATCATATCATAGTCTATGGTTACAATGATGAAGATACAGGAAAGGTTGCGGCACGCCTGATAAAATCGGGCTATGGCCATGTATCTGTATACAACCGCTTTTTAATGGAATGGTCGGTGAACCCTGAACTTCCAATGCAACAGCTTGAGCGATTCGAAAAACTTGTTCCTGCGCAGTGGGTTAAAACGCTTATAGATGGAGTCCGGCCATTGCATGATCACAGCGATAGATATGTTGTGGTTCATGCTCATTACCGTAACCGTGATGCTTACCTGAGCGGTCATATTCCAGGGGCAATCGATATGGACACATTAGCCATTGAGGCTCCGGAGACATGGAACAGGAGGAGTCCGGAGGAACTCCAAAAAGCTTTACGGGAACATGGAATTACTGTAGACACAACGGTAATCATGTATGGCAAATTCATGTCGCCCGATAACAAGGATCCCTTTCCCGGCAGTGCAGCAGGTGATATTGGAGCAGTCAGATGTGCTTTGATCCTGATGTATGCCGGGGTAAAGGATGTACGGGTGCTTAATGGAGGATTTGAATCCTGGCAATGCGAAGGGTATAAAATTTCTTATGAAGATGAACCGAAAAAACCGGTTCCTGAATTTGGTGCAGAGATACCAGTTCATCCGGAACTTATAGTCGACATGACTGAAGCAAAACAAATCCTTGCCTCTCCCTTTGCTGAATTGGTATGCGTGCGCAGCTGGCCGGAATTCACAGGTGAAGTCAGTGGGTACAACTATATCAGGAAAAAGGGCAGGATTCCCGGGGCAATCTTTGCCGACTGCGGTTCTGATGCCTATCACATGGAAAATTACAGGAATTTTGATCAGACAAGCCGTGAGTACCATGAAATAGCTGAAAACTGGGAAAGAAGCGGGATCACACCTGACAAACATCTTGCTTTTTACTGCGGTACTGGATGGCGGGGAAGTGAAGCCTGGTTCAATGCGTGGCTGATGGGGTGGCCAAAGGTATCGGTCTACGACGGAGGATGGTTCGAATGGAGCAATAACCCGGATAACCCCATCGAAACCGGCATTCCGGTGATTGACAATCGCGCACATCATATGAACCCTCCGGGAAAAGCACAGGGAGTAAAGATTCCTGTTGCGATCAGTAATTTCCTGGTTAATGAAAGTGGCACGGAAATTATCTCTGAAATTTTAACTGGTCTTTCAGCTCCCCAAAAACATATATCCAGCCGTTTTTTTTATGATGATAAAGGTTCTTCGCTCTTTGAAGAGATTTCCGGATTGCCTGAATACTATCCAACAAGAACAGAGAAATCGATCTTGAAAGAGGCCGTCCCCGGGATTTTAAATAGCCCGGCAATTAAAAATATTGTTGAACTGGGCAGTGGAGATTGTTCGAAAATATCGATTCTTCTGGACGCAATACCCGGTCACAGGATCGGAGAAATTACTTACGTCCCTGTTGATATCAGTAAAAGCTCCATTGAAAAGTCAGCCGGAAGACTATTAGAAAAATATCCCGGCATCAGGGTTCACGGTATTCTCGCCGATTTCGTGAAGCATAGCCTTCAATTTCCATGTGAGGGAAACAAGCTGATCTGTTTTTTCGGAAGTACATTTGGAAATCTGAACAGGATGCAGGAGATACCTTTCCTATCAAGATTAAAATCATGGATGAACCCGGGCGATCAATTGCTTATTGGATTCGACATGGTGAAAGATATTGCCTTTCTGGAAAAAGCATATAATGATGAACGAGGTATAACAGCAGCTTTTAATAAAAATATTCTGAATGTTGTAAATAGCTTTGCTAAAACCAATTTTGATCCTGACCAATTTGACCATTATTCATTTTATAACAGTGCAGATGACCGGATTGAAATGCACCTCCGGGCGCGAAGGAATCTTGAAGTCAGCACTCCTTATTTGAACGGTAAAATCTTCCTGAAAGAAGGAGAGACCATACATTCTGAGAACTCACACAAATATAATCCGGCATATATTCATCAACTGGCCAAAAGGTCGGGGCTACAGATAAAAAATATTTATACCGATATTAACCAATGGTTTTCACTGGTGCATTTTCAGTAAGGGAACCGGTTTTTTACCATACGACAAATCCGAAAAACATGGCCATATATCCGTTATGAATCAACAACACCAAACATTCATTCCATGAAAAACCTGGACGAACTTAAAGGATTAAAGGGGATCAGTGAAGTGAGTTTTGTCACTTCGCTTATCATTACGCCCTTATCAATCATTTTCTCAATAATCACAGGTTCAGTAACACTGATGATTTACTTTATCTGGGCAGCTATCGCCATTGGTGTTAAAATTTTTGCATTGATTTCCATCCGGATAATGACAAAAGAGAATCAATTCATGTTTCCTAACGGCACCGGGAAACTGGAGAATTTTTCTTCTTTTTTCTTCGGAATTTCCATTGTACCCCTGGGGGCATATTATCTTATCGACTCCATCCTCAGACTGTTTTCGCCATTAAGCAGCGTCACTTATCTACTGTGCCAGGTTCCGGTCGCACTTTCGCTTTTCCTGACACTAATCCTGATTATATGGACAAACCGCGTTATCAGGAATATTCCCAATCCCTCCCCTTTGCTGAAAGCATATTTTATCAATTTCAAAGTTTCCATTACATCGGATTCATTCCTTTTCATGGCTTTTCTCTTAGGATACATTTTATCGGCCCTTGGGTATGATTTTCTCAGTGTTCGTGTTGATCCGGTTTTGTCGGTTTTACTGTCACTGTATATGATCCGTGTTGGTTTGCCCCTCATCATCAACAATTTTCGTTCGCTGATCGATCTGCCCCTTCCTGAAAAAGATATGCTTAAAATTCTTAAAGTGGCCACTGAGTTTTATAATGAATATTCAGGTTTTGGGATGATCTACTCGAGAAAGACCGGAAAGCACATGATCATTGAAATGGAGTTGTTTTTTGATCCCGGACTCCCGTTAGAGAAAATTAATGGGATTGAACAGCAGATGGGATTAAGGATCAAACAGGATTTCCCGGATGTTTGGTTCAGGGTAATACCGAAAGTCAATTCAATGCTTTCTTTTCAAAAACAATGAGAAACTCAGTATCCTCTGCGAAAAACAGGATTCAAAAGAAACCACATCTTCATTATGGAGCGGGAATTCACAGGTTCGACTGGTAATAACTTGTCGATTAAGAATGTGTCAGGCCACTTCCAGGTGGAAATATTCTTTACCCGTAAAAAATCCTACTGTATTTCTATCGACAATATCGGATGAATCTCCCTGAAGTATTTGCTCGAACCTGTTACGTTACCCGAATGAACACCATCCCAGAACGGAACACCAGTAATTTTAACCTTCACTGGATTTTTTTTGGTTTCCTTCCACTTATCCTTGACCTTCATGCCATCTATTCTGGTTTGTGTAAAATGGGCTCTAAGCGTTGGATTGTTATCATAATCCGGGCAGGTAGGGTCAGGTATTTCTCCGACCATTGTCTTGTCTGATGTAGGCGATTTTAATACAAAATGAAGGTCATGGTCAGCCTCAGTTAAAATTTCAGTAACATATGCAGTAATTTCCACGACCTGTTTTTCCCTGGTATATCTGGGCAATTTACCATCCTTGCGACTACTTGCCTTGAGAATCTTCGGAGGCAGAATCAGCACCATTGAATCTATTGAAGCTGGAATAGGTTGTTTGGTGAGTAATGGAATACCGGCCGTATCCGTCAATGTTTTTATGCTCCAACGCCATGTGCCACATTTAGTTGTGTCATTCTGTGAAAAGGTTGAAAGGCTGGAAAGGATGAACAGCCATAAAATGGTAAGTTGTATTTGCGTTTTCATTGGTTTTGGTTTTAGTTTTGAATTATTTATCCAAAGTTTAATAGCATAGACAAAGATACGTTACAAAATACAATAACATGCGAAACTGACTAACAATGCAATTTACATGAAAATAATTTTTCCGCCAAACTTTTTACAAAAAAACCGTCACTATGAGGACTGTACTTCCCTGTTTTCAAGCAGTTCCCGTATTCGCGGATAGGCGCCGAGAAACAGATAAATCCCGATAGCGATTAATACCAGGGAGATTACCAATGTAATGTTATAAATGGAGCGGGAATTCAGGTTCGACTGGTAAAGTGCCTGGGTGAGAATAACGCCCAGCCATCCACTGGTGTGGTTTAAAAAACTGTAAAGCCCTGAGATTGTCCCTTTGCGCTCCGGATCAAGGAACATGCAGTTTCGCATTCCGAGAATGGCGAGTCCGCTAAAGCCCAGCCTCATCAGCGTCATAAAAATAATGATCTCCAAAACGGTGTGGCTTCCCATTATTTGATAATAGACCAGGCTACCGGCAATGGATATTACAACTACACCAATGTTGAACAGCATCACCCGGCGGATGGTATAACGTTTCTCAAGAAACATCGTTGGAAATCGCCCTACCAGCATGCTTCCGGCGAAAACCACGCTTAAAAGGCCATATTGGGAAGCGGTGATACCCATGTCATCGATGAACAAAAAAGATGAAAAGGCGAGAAAAGCGCCTTGAAGCATAAAAAGTGTGAGGATGACAACGCTGATCCTGAAAAGTGCGGTGTTCCTGATGATCTCCCGGTATGTTTTTAATAAAATGATGGGATTCAGATTGACCTTGTCGGGTTGTTGTTGTTCCTTTCGGCTTTTTATCAGGAAGATGACGAAGATGACGAGCAGGGTCAGTATTGTCATCAGCCAGAAATTCCAGCGCCATGAAAAGTAGTCGGTGACAATGCCCCCAAGTACAGGGGCAAGCATGGGAGCCAGGGCCACCAACAGGGAGAACCAGGCCAGCCGCCCAAGCAGTTCATCCTTTCCGGAACGGTCGCCGATCCAGGTCTGGGCAGTGATGATTATCAGTCCGCTACCGACAGCAAGAATGAGCCGGCCGATATCAATCATGTAGATATTGACAGCAAGCCCGCACAACAGGTGGCTGATTAAACAGGCAATGCTGCCATACATCAGCAGTGTTCTTTTTTTTACAATGTCGGTAAGGGGACCGAGAAAAGCAAAACTCAGCGCCAGGGCAATCGAGTAAAGATTGATGTTGAACGTGGCCTGGACTTTATCAATGCCGAACTCCGATGCAATTTTTGGCAGAGAGGGAAGAAAAACGTTTCCCCCCATCCGGGTTACAAGGGTAATGAACAGGATAATTGCGGCAACGGCTCCTTGAGAGATCCTGGTTTTACCTGCCATGACCAACATTTTTGACAACGACCCGGTAAATTGCTTCAAGCAACCGCTGAAGGTTTGATTTTTCCTGGTGCATCACATGAAGGCAACCCGGCATGGAGTTGATCTCGCCAACGATGTAACCATTTTCGCCAAACAGAAGATCAACCCCGCAAAGTTTCATATCCATTACCTTTACTGACTCTTTGGCGATCTTTATTGCTTCCTCGTCCGGTTCCCACCATACGCCGTATCCGCCAACCGAAATGTTCGACCTGAAATCTTCACCTGCTGAATTGTCTCGCAAAACGCCAAAAACCACCTCGCCGTCGCATAAGGTAATCCTCGCATCACGCCCTTTGCTTGTGGCTATAAACTCTTGTGCAAGAAGATCCCTGCCGCTGTTTTTGCAAAACAAATCGTGTATGTTTTGAAGTTCCGGCCGGTTGCGCACAAGGCATACCCCTTCGCCCTTCGATCCATCGGGCACTTTGAGTACCATTGGAAAACCTATGCGTTCAATGATCCAGTCCAACTGGCTATGGGCATTAACCAGGATGGTTTTGGTAACGGGAATTCCTGCCCGGAGCAATTTTTGATACGTGTGCAATTTGTCGAGGGATCCGGCAATATTCTTCGCTTTGTGCAACGAAAATACGCCGAGCATTTCCAATTGGCGTAGCAGGGCGAAATGGAAATAGCCTATCTCCTGTTCAAACATGCACAGCGCGAAATCGGGTAATGACCGGTATTCGCCATGAACATGGATCCGGGTCAATTGATCGGCAGCTATTTCCAGATCAATGCCGGCCATGCTGATAAATTCAAGTTTGAAAGGAAGTTTCTGAAGATTGCTTAAATCTTCCTCTGAAAAGTAACCCTCGCCGGGCTTTGTATCTGAGATGATCCAACCGATAAGCATAGTGTTTGATTTTGGTTATTTTATCCAATCGTCATCGGCCTTCTCCCTGATCATTACAGGAATTTTTACCTGCGTGGCAGATCCGGTTTTTTTTATTCCTGTTTCGTAAATACTGTTTTGCCAGCCTTGTTTCATCTCTATAATTCTCAATGGTTTCAACAGTTTTTGTAAATCGGAGAAGAAGTTATAGGTCATACAAACTTTTGAAAGTTGCTGATGGACTTTCTCTGCGATCAATCCCGGATTGAGCTGTGGTGTTTCCAGTGCAGGTTCAACATAACAGATATAGCGACGTTCATCAAGATCGGCAAAGATCTGCACCTGGACAAGGTTTGTCCCCAAATCAGATGCCACCTGCCTGATTACCTCATGTACCAGGCTTGCCGGAATTTTTTCATCGGTGATGTTCAG
>JBAXFM010000181.1:0-10509 GCA_037139855.1 Bacteroidota bacterium | reverse complement strand
TATCAAAAGCTATCAGTACTGGTTGCATACCTCAAACAACCGTTCCACCGCCTGATGATCCCTGGAAAATTGACATACCACCGGTTTCCGGTGTTCGTAATATTGACCGGTAATTCCAACGAGTTCTTCGGAGAGGGAAAGATATAATGGCGTTGCGGCCCCCTCATCCGGGGATTCAGAACCACCAAAACCAAAAGCATTGCTGAGCTTTGAATTGACGTCCCCAGGATGACAGGCATTTACGGTGATGCCAAAGGATTTCAACCGTTCAGAAAACGCAACAGACAACATGCGGTTTGCCTGTTTAGCCTGCCGGTAGGCTGCATCATTGTCATAAGGCCTTGATTTAAACTCGGGGTCGTTGAGATCCATCCCTCCTGCCCAATAGCTTGCCACGTTAACAATACGGGCATCATCCCTGCTTTCCATAAACGGTTGAAAATACTTGATCATCCAAAAGTACCCCAGCACATTGGTGGCCCATTGCACTTCAATTCCTTCAGTGGTTTCAGTTCTCCTGCGCGGGCCGGTGGCTGCATTGTTGACGAGCAGGTGAAGTGGCCCTTGCCAACGTCTGCTGAATTCTATGATCTCTTTTTGAAGACCAAGATCTGCAACTTCAATGAAAATTTTCGGATTTGAAGTCTGCCGTATAATGGTCGCACGGGCTTTTGCAAGACGTGATTCATCTCGTCCAACAAGAATTACACGATAACCTCGTGCTGCAAGTCCACCGGCGATAGCAAGCCCGATGGCCCCATAAGCGCCGGTAACAATTGCTGTTTTATCATTGATTTCCATGGTGTAATATTTTAAACGTAAAACTGGTCGGCAACCCGAAAAACCCTTCAATTTAGTAAAAAAGATAAGGTCCCAGACAACTTTTCTAATCTTTGAGTATCTTTATTAATGAATCTCCAAATTTACAAATATGAAAAACATTTTCCTGCTTGTGCTTTTTTTGGAATGCTTCCTGACCCTTCATGCTCAACCCGCCTCGTTCACACCGAGAGGCGCCGGAGGAGGCGGAGCGCTGTTTTTTCCGACCATCAACCCGGCAAACGACAATGAATTCTATATCAGTTGCGATATGAGCGAATTGTTCCATTCAACTGATTTTGGCAAGACATACAGCCAGGTGCCATTTACCAAGCTTCAGGTTTTCAGCACTTCCACCTGGGAATTCACCTCTAATCCTTCCATCGCCTATTCCATTCATAACGATGGCAACCAGGGTTACCCGGTAAAGACCATCAACGGAGGAAATTCATGGACCATGCTTCCCGGTTACAATTCAAACCTTGGCCAGGTAACAAGGCTTTGCGCGAACTATGACCACCCTGACCAGATTATCCTGGGTTATTATGGTGACCTCGTCATATCAAACGACGGAGGAAGCACCTGCAACCTCATCAAACACGCCTCGTATATGGGGGCCGGAATTATCCTTGGAGGCGTTATTTTTGATGGAAACAACATTTATATCGGAACCAATGAAGGAATATATTTTTCCCAAAACGGCGGAGCCTCATTTACCGCAATGACCATGAATGGAATTCCGGCCGGGCAGGTAATCTGGAATTTTACCGGGGCCAGGACAGGCAACACCCTGCGGTTTTATTGCATCACCAGTAATAACAGCGGTACCTATAACGGGGTGATGCCCTGGGATTATTACAACTTTGCCAAGGGGGTCTATTCCATGGACAATGGTTCCGGAACCTGGAACCCCAGAATGACCGGCATCGATTTTTCGAAAGATTTCATCATGTATGCCGGAATGGCACGCAACGATATAAATACGGTGTACCTGGCCGGGAATGACAATACACTGGGTGCGCCACTGGTTTATAAAACAACCGATGCCGGGACAACATGGGCCAAGGTTTTCAAAACCACCGGCAATCAGAATATTACCACCGGATGGTGTGGTTACGGGGGCGATAAAAACTGGAGTTGGGCTGAAACATGTTTTGGAATCACCGTGGCGCCAAATAATCCGGCAAAGGTTTTGTTTGGCGATTTTGCCCTGATCCATACCACCTCCGACGGCGGAAATTCCTGGCAGCAGGCCTATGTGAATGAAAGTGACCAGCATCCGGCAGGTCAGTCCACGCCTGCCAAACAACCCTATCACAGCATCGGACTGGAAAACACAACCTGTTGGCAGGTATATTGGACATCTGCCAGCAACTTATTCAGTGCATTCTCTGACTGCGGGGGCCTGCGCAGCTCCGATAGCGGCCAAACATGGGGATTCAACTATTCCGGATTTATGGTCAATTCGCTCTACCGGATTGCCGGATTGCCAAACGGGACCATCTTCGCCGGAACCTCCCGTGTTCATGATCTTTACGAGAGCACCCGCCTTCGCGATGCCCAACTCGATGTTGCTGATGCCTCAGGGAATATTTATTATTCCATCGATGGCGGCTATAATTGGATTCTGCTGCATGCATTCGGTCACCCTGTTTTCTGGATTGCACCCGATCCGGGAAATCCGAACCGGATGTATGCGAGTGTTGTTCATTACGGGGGTGGCGGCAGTTCCAGCCAGGGGGGCATCTGGATGACAAACGATCTCAATGCCCTGGGATCTTCTCATTGGATTCACCTGGCTTCTCCGCCCCGTACCGAAGGGCATCCGGCTTCGATTGAAGTGCTCAATGACGGAAAAATGGTCTCTACATTTTCAGGGAGGATTACCCCAGCCGGATCCTTTACCCCCAGTTCCGGTGTATTTATCTACGATCCGGTTGCAGGATCATGGACCGATGTAAGCGACCCTGACATGTATTATTGGACGAAAGACATCATCATCGACCCAACCGATATGACGCAAAATACCTGGTATGTGGGTGTATTCAGTGGTTGGGGCGGAGCGCCAAACGGCAAGGGAGGACTGTACAAGACCACCAATCGCGGGGCATCCTGGGTAAAACTATCCGGCAGTCAGTTTGATCGGGTAACCTCCCTGACCTTCAACCCTCAGAATTTATCCCAGGCCTATTTAACCACCGAAACACAAGGACTCTGGGTTAGCCAGAACATGAACGGTGCGCCGCCAACCTGGAGCCTTGTTGATAGTTATCCTTTCCGCCAACCCGAACGGGTATTTTTCAACCCGTTCAACAAAAACGAAATATGGGTAACCAGCTTTGGAAATGGCATGAAAACAGCATCCATGAACTCTACTTCGGTGGATGAACCACCTTCAGCCAAAGCAGGGTTTTACGTTTTCCCTTGTCCTTTCCAGCAGGAGTTTCAAATTAAATCGGCCAAAACCGGAGAATCATTTGAGATTTTGAATTGTCTGGGAGTCACGATCAAGAAAGGAATACTGAAAGATGGATATATCCGAATAACTACTTCTGACTGGGTAAGTGGCATTTATTTTGTGTCAGTATCGGGGAAAATCGTCAAGATTTTCAAAATGTGAATTTTGTCAAAATTTTGTACCTTGCACCTCCATTCAATAGCCTTACCATGAAAACAACCACCCTGATTTTTCATTGGACCCCCAGGATTCTTTGCATGCTTGCCATTTTATTCATTAGCATGTTTGCCCTTGATTCCTTTGCACCGGGGATGCCGCTGTGGCAGCAAATAGGTGGTTTTTTCATGCACCTGATTCCTACCTTTGTACTTATACTGTTTTTGATTGTCGCCTGGAAATGGGAACTCATTGGCGGAACAATTTTCTGCATGATCGGGCTCGGCTTGATGCCGTTCATTTACATGATGAACTACCACATGAACAACTCAGTATGGATGAGCCTGGGAGTGATTCTCGTGATCAACGCCCCGTTCGTCATTGTTGGAATTCTCTTTATACTGAGTCATTTTCTGAAAAGTAAAAATTCTAAATCTGAACAACCATGAATTTTAAACATCTTTTCCAAATTCTCATCGCACTGTTTCTGCTTGCCAACGGATTGGGTTATGGCGCAACAAGCAAAGATACTAAAGACTCACTGAACGCTCAGAAAACGCTTAACCAGGCTGTTGCACTCTGTACGCCTGTTGCTGCACCGCTGATTTTTCCAAAAGTCATCGGGTTTGGCTCATTTGTATCAGGAAGACTGACAAACCATGCCGTGTTTGGCGATTACATTTATATTAAAATTGACAGCATGCCTGCCCTGCTCGCACTTACCGATTCAATTGCCGGCAAAAATCATGATTCATTGAGCGACATCATCCTCTATATCAATGGCAATGCCATGCATGACCTCAAAGTATTGAGCATCGATCAGCAGGAACATAAACTAATGTTCATGCTCGACCGCCATTCGCCGGACCTGATGAAATTTTACCCGCGATTCCAGACCATGTGGTCAACCATAGATGTTTCCATCAGCGCTGGTTTTAAAAACGGCACGGTACTTAAGATAAAACCTGCCGGTTTGGAAATGGGCCTTGAATACGTAAGCAAGCGGTCGATGATGTTTACGTTGCTTCTCCTTCTTTGCATTGTGGGTGGCTTTTTCGTTCTTGCCTCCACCACCAACCTGATCAGGATTGGGAATAACGATAGCCCATACAGTCTGGCGCTCACACAACTTTCTTTCTGGTCCATTGTTGTCGCCTCTTCATTTATTTATATCTGGATTGTTACGGATGAAGTTCCTCCTATTACCGGATCAACATTGATTCTGCTATCCGTAAGTGCACTCACTACAGCCGGATCAAAACTGGTGGATGTCAGGGCGAAGACCGATATTGGATCCCTTAAACCAAGCGTTTCGTTCATGGAGGATATTCTGAAAGACGACCTTGGATACAGCGTTCATCGTGCCCAGATGTTCATGTGGACCGTGATCCTGGGAATCGTATTTTTAAGTAGTGTTATCAAGCTCCAGCAGATACCCCAGCTTGATGAAAGTCTGCTGGCTTTGATGGGAATTAGTTCAGGCGCTTACGTTGGGTTGAAAACCATGGAAAACAAAAGCCCGTCGAACACGGATAACGCTGAGGAAAAGACTTTGCCAAATTAAGAAATACTGCCCAGCATAAGATTTACTTTCCTGATAATCCCTTCGGTATCGAACCCGCATTCGTGATGCAGTTCGGCCACAGAGCCTTGTTCAATAAATAAATCGGGAACACCCATCCGTTGTAATTTTGCACCATAGCCATGATCAGCCATGAATTCAAGGATGGCAGAACCCATACCTCCCATCACAGAGCCATCTTCAACGGTGATGATTTTATCGAATTTGCTGAAAATTGCATGCAACATTTCCTCGTCCAATGGTTTAAGGAAACGAAGGTCGTAATGAGCCACTGAATGTCCCGCTTTTTCAAGCGCTTCACATGCTTCAACAGCATAATTGCCTACATGGCCAAGGGTAATGATTGCCAAATGCTTCCCATCGCGGATCATCCGCCCTGTTCCAACTTCAATCGCCACCATAGGCGTTTTCCATTTTGGCATGACACCCCGGCCCTTCGGATAACGGATGGCAAACGGACCCATATCTTTTAGCTGTGCCGTGAACATCATATTGCGAAGTTCCTCTTCATTCATGGGAGATGAAACAATGATATTCGGGATGCACCGTAAATACGCAAGATCGTATGCGCCATGATGGGTTGCTCCATCTTCGCCCACCAAACCTCCACGGTCGAGACAAAAAACAACATTCAGTTTCTGAAGGGCAACATCGTGGATAACCTGGTCGTAGCCACGTTGCATGAATGAGGAGTAGATATTGCAGAAAGGTATATAACCCGAGGCAGCCATTCCGGCGCTGAATGTAACCGCATGTTGCTCGGCAATACCCACATCAAAGGTCCGGTCGGGCATTTTGACCATCATCATGTTGAGCGAACAACCTGTTGACATAGCCGGGGTAACGCCGACAATTTTCGGATTTGCTTCGGCAAGTTCAATGATGGTTCGTCCGAAAACAACCTGGTATTTGGGCGCCAGTCCCTGGCATTTATCCTCTTTGATGGTTCCTGTTGTTTTGTCAAATACACCCGGTGCATGGTAAACCGTTTGGTCTTTCTCGGCTTTTTCAAACCCTTTCCCCTTGACAGTGTGAATATGCAACAATTTAGGTCCCTTGATGTCGTTCATGTCAGAAAGCAGTTTCACCAAACGGATTACATCGTTACCATCCACGGGGCCAAAATACCTGAAGTTGAAGGCTTCAAAAAGGTTTCCGCTCCGAAGCAAGGTTGTCTTGACTGCATTTCCCAATTGTTTGACGATGGCCCTTGAATTTTTACCATATTTTGTTCCGCCACCCAGTGCAAGCCATATTTTATCGCGAACCTTGTTATAGGTTCTGGAGGTGACAATGTCGGCCAGGTAGTCCTTGATCGCCCCTACATTTTTATCAATGGCAATCTGGTTATCATTAAGGATCACCATGAGGTTGGCATTCGAAACTCCGGCGTTGTTAAGCGCTTCCATGGCCATTCCTCCGGTCATGGCGCCATCGCCAATGATGGCCACGTGATGACGGTCAGTTTGGTTGCTTAGTTTAGCGGCTACAGCCATCCCCAGTGCAGCGGAAATGGAGGTTGAGGAGTGTCCAACGCCAAAAGCATCGTATTCACTTTCCGACATCTTAGGAAACCCACTGATTCCTTTATATGAGCGAATGGTTTCAAACCGTCCCTTTCGGCCAGTCAGGATCTTGTGCGCATATGCCTGATGGCCAACATCCCATATGATCTTGTCGAAAGGCGCTTCATACACATAATGCAGTGCAACAGCCAGTTCAACTGCGCCAAGGCTGGCGCCCAGATGGCCTGGATTTACTGACATAACCTCAATGATGAACTGCCTTATCTCTTCACACAATTTTGGCAGCTCTTCCAGTTTTAGTTTTTTGAGATCGGAGGGAAGGTTAATGGTTGATAAAAGTGGTCCTGTAACCGGAGTCATCTTTTTGTTTTTATAGTAAGCCAAGTTCCAGAAGGGCAGATTCTGAAAGCATATCTTTGTCCCATGGCGGTTCAAAAGTGAGTTCCACCTTTACGGCTCCAACACCTTCAACAAGTTTCACGGTCTCTTGCACCTGCATGGGCATATCTTCTGCCACAGGACAATTGGGTGAAGTTAAAGTCATCAGAATATACACATCGTTTGTTTGATCATTGATTTGCAGCTTGTAGATCAATCCCAGGTCGTAAATGTTGACCGGGATTTCCGGGTCAAAAACCGATCTGATGGCAGCGATAATTTTAGCCTCAAAGGGGCTAAAGTGAATTTGATTGCTGGATTCCACGATTTTTTTTTTGCAAAGATAAGGTTATTCTTCGAAAGAGAATTATCCCAACAAGGCGCCTTCAAAGAAACAAAATAACACCAAAGCAAATAACAAAAGAGTTCTCACAGATTTGCGCAGAAAAGGTTGCAGATTCTCACAGAAATCTGCGCAAATCCGCGTGAAAATCTGCGCAAATCTGCGTGAAATTTTCGGCTTGCCTGTTTGGTAAAAAAACAGATTTCCTAATTACCAAGAATTATCGGGCTGCTGACGTCACAAATAGGCGGGCAGGGACTCAATCGCTGGGATGCGGTAACGAATATGGTATTTTTAACGGCATCCATGCCCAAATTATCAACGCCGACAACAATTCCAAGGTTATTGGCATTATTGTCCTTTCCAAGGTAAATCCTGAAACCGGAAAGGTCAGCGTTTTCTCTGGCAATGTTGTTCATGGCATCCAATTGCACTTTGTCAATTGTAAACCCTTTGACAACCTGGTTTAGTGAAACAGCCTTTGACAAATAATTGTTAAGATAGCTGTTGGCCATTGCAGTGGTGATCGCAGTTATCCCGCCGGATGGTGGGCTTGAAGAAGGACCGTTGGTGAATGCAAGTAAACCGATTAATGATATGCCAAACACCATTCCTGTTAAAAAGCCCACAACAGTAAAAATATATTTATTTGTTTTCATGAATTTTTATTTAGATTTATAATAAATTAATACTTAATTTTGCTCAAAGATAACACATTATACTTATTTAAACATATTTATTTTTTGCATATGTTGATTTTATTCATTGTGATGATGTTGTCAATTGGGAGGAAGTAATGAAAAATATTGTAAAAGTCATTGTTGTTGTGCTGCTCCTGCAAATGTTTCCTTCAATGGGGACTATTTGTCAGGTTGATCCCTCTGTTTATACCCGGAAAATAAAGAATGAAATAAAAAAAACAGACAACGATAGCCTTAAAATCGAAATGCTTTCAAGTCTGGCATTTTTTTTACTGGATTACACCGGTGAACCCAAATTGGCTGATAGTATAAGTGAATCAGCCATCCAGGTTGCGGAGAAGAGTCATCGTCCGGAATTACTTTTCCTCGCCTATAACAAATATACCGAATCAAACGATCTGCATTTGAATTACCAGAAAGCGCTTGATTATGCTTTAAAAGCAGAACAGATTTCATTCAACGGTAAAAATAATGAGAGCTCCTTCCGAAACTATCGCAACCTTGCATCTGTTTATTTATCCGGATATCAATTCGACAAAGCGCTGGAATATAGCTACAAACAATTGTCAATTGCAGGCACATCGGAAAATGCCGGGTTGAAAGCTGAAAGCTACCTCAACATCGGGCAAAGCCTGGAGGGAAAAAACCAGAAAATAGAAGCTTTCAAAAATTACCTCAACGCAGCGAGCCTTGCTGACCGGACAAAAAACACAAAATTGCAGATTGAGTGCTATTCCCGGTTATCCAACTTTTACAATTTCAATAAATTATACAGCAAAGCCACTCATTACAAATTGCTCCAACGCGATGTAATTAAAAACACAAAACCTGTTGATTCGGTTGCATTTATGTGGACAGAGTATGATTTGCAGGTGATTGACATCAATTCAAACAACAACCAGTTGTATGAATCCAACACCCAGGACATTCTCAGTTTTGCAACACGTAGTAAAAATAACCGGTTACTGAATTATGAAATTGCACTTATCCGCACACACTACGTCGAAGCAAATAAAATAAACTTGCTTCATGACCTTTATTATAAAAAATTTCCACTTGAACTTACAAAATTGGTCACAGAAAACCCTGCTTTGTATTTCAGGCTCAAAGCATTTTTTTGTGAAGCAGCAAAAATGCCTGATTCCGCTTTATACTATTTCGAAAAAGCCGAAATTAATCTTCAAAACGACCCCAATATAATCCTCCAGTCAAATTTTTATAACCGATTCGGTCAATTTCTGATGCGGCACGGCGATGACGAAAAAGCAATTGAGAAATTTTCGAAATCACTTGAACTTGCCAAAACTGCATTTTACATAGATTATATGCTTGTCGCCGCCAAGGAACTTGAATCAATTTATGCCGGCAAAAAAGATTATAAGAATGCCTTTTCTTACTCCGTGTTGAATAAAGTGTTAAGCGACAGTGTGAATAATATGTCGAAAAAAGATCAATTGCTGATCATGGAGATCGACCATGAAACAAGACAACGAGACCTTGTTGCTGACCAGGAAAGACAGTCTACCCTTCGAAGGCATTATTTGCAATACACGGCAATAACCATCGGCATCCTGTCGGTTTTCGTTCTGCTGATCATGCTTGGGAGTTTAAAAGTTCCTGAATGGATCATCCGGATGCTTGGCTTCTTTTCCTTTATCTTTCTTTTTGAGTTCATCGTCTTACTTGCCGACCACAAAATCGAAGAAATTACCCACGGGGAACCCTGGAAGGTATTACTCATCAAAATATTTCTCATCGCAATCCTCCTGCCTCTTCATCATGGTATTGAGAAAAGGGTCATTACCTATCTGCTCAACCATAAACTGATCGACATGTCGAGGTTTTCGATGTTGATCAGGATAAAAGGTCAATTAAAACTGTGGACAAGTAGGCAGGTGGGCAAGAATCTTTGACTTTTCTCAGCCACCTTTCATTTTGAACACTGTAGCGTAGAGTTTCATCTGTTTAATCATCGCCGACAGTCCGTTGCTGCGTGTTGGCGAAAGATGCTCTTTCAGACCAACCTGGTCGATGAACTCAAGTTTAGCCTGGATGATGTCATCGGCTGTTTGGTTCGAAAGTGTCCGGATCAGCAGGTTCACAATCCCCTTGGTAATGATTGCATCGCTATCGCCGGTAAAAACCACTTTCCCATCCTTTAATGATGCGTACAGCCATACCTTCGACTGGCACCCGGTAATCAGATATTGGTCGGTTTTATATTGGTCATCAATGAACGGGAGCGTTTTTCCAAGGTCGATCAGGTAATTGTACTTATCCATCCAGTCGTCGAACATGGAGAATTCGCTGATGATCTGGGATTCGGTTTCGGAGATGGTCATAGGAGGCATGATTATTTGACAAAGATAGTGAAAATGAGACTGTCTCAAAAGTCTTTTTTAAGACAACCTCAGCTTACCAGCACTCCCACTTGTTAAAATATCATAAATTTTAGTACCTTGTATTGCATAGTACTAAAAAACATATTATATTTGCCGCATGAATACAGAAAATCAAAATGCCCAGATGCGAAAAGGAGTTCTTGA
>JBAXFM010000180.1:0-10541 GCA_037139855.1 Bacteroidota bacterium | reverse complement strand
GTCAGATTTTAAGTTCCGTTAATACTTTTGAGATCAGGTCAAATTCAAATCCTTTACCTGTGACAAAAGTGATGATTTTTTCGCGGACATTCAAATTTTTTCCGGTATTTATTTCCAATTTTTTTTTAATAACCAATTCGCGAATGGTTCTCATGTAATCATCGTCACCAATCTCTTCCATGGACTTCAGGATAAAAGCTTCGGGGATATTCCGGCTTTTGAGTTCATAGCGGATTTTTGAACGGCCCCATTTGTTGATGTGAAATTTGCCACGAACAAAGACCCGGGAAAATCGTTCTTCATCAATAAACCCTTCTTCTTTCAACAGAGACATTATCTTTGTAATTTTGACCGGCGAGACTTTCCACTGTAAAAGTTTATTGTCAACATCGCGGGTGCATCGTTCCTGATAAGCGCAATAGTGATATATCCGGGCAAGGATTACATCATATTCATATTTTGAAGGATTGTATGTGGTTGCTGCAAACATGTGTATGTTTAAAAACACTCATTGGATTATCTTTCAGATGAATGATTTAAAAACAATCAGTCAGGAAGAAGATGACACAGTGGTTGGTTGTCAATTATTATATATTTGTTTCCGGGATGAGCCGGATGTCTCATTTTCTATGTGTTAGAAAATTTATGTAAAGGTAATGCTAAAAACGTAAAAAACACCTTCCAACATGAAAAAAAGTTGCATATTAATCCTGCTTTTATTTTCCAGAATGCTCTTTGCCGCAGAACCTGTTTTTAATATCGGGGGGCAAAACTTTCCTGTTTCCGGGTTTGAGATTGTTGTTTCTGTTCATGCCGGTGAAGTGGAAATGAATGCTGCCAAAGAATTTCAGAAGTATCTGGGCCTGGTTACCGGAGTGATTCCGTCCGTTACAGATGCGTCGTCGGCCAGAAGTTCGCACCGTATCATCATTGCATCTGTTGGCAAGATGCTGATGCCGGATATAGCGAGATTACCTGATCCGGATGGGTTTATCATCCAAATTCACCCAGGTGGCATCCTGATTGCCGGGGGCTCGCATAAGGGTACACTTTACGGGGTTTATGAATTTCTGGAAAAATACCTGGGCTGTCATTTCTGGGCGCCAAAAGCAGCATTTATTCCTGAAAAATCTGTAATTACCCTTCCGGTCATTGATCGCCTTGAAAACCCCGCATTCAGTTCACGGGAGGTTTATTATGCTGGCATGGATGAACAGGATTTTGCCGACAAGATGCGTACTGACCGCCATGCATGGAAAGGCGGAGAGAATTGGGGATTATGGGTACACACCATGTTTACCCTGGTTTCTCCGGAAAAATATTTCTATTCTCACCCGGAATATTTCGCCCTGATGGGAGGGAAAAGGACCAAAACACAGCTTTGCCTCACCAACCCGGACGTACTGCAAACCACCATTGATGCCTTGAAAATGAGGATGAAAGAAAGACCGGAAGCAAGATACTGGTCGGTATCGCAGATGGATACCTTTGGCAGTTGTGAATGTGATGCCTGCAGAGCCATTGATGAGCGGGAGGGTTCAAGTTCCGGGTCTATGATTGCTTTTGTGAATCAGGTTGCGGCTGCATTTCCCGATAAAGTGATTTCTACGCTGGCATACCAGTATACCCGCAAAGCTCCGAGATATATAAAACTTGCATCGAATGTAAACATCATGCTTTGCACTATTGAATGTGACCGAAGCATGCCCCTTGAAAGTGACTCCACGGCTGGCTCGTTCAGCAACGATCTCCGCAACTGGTCGGCAATTGCAAGCGACATCCTGGTGTGGGATTATGTGATCCAGTTCACCAACATGATCGGCCCGTTTCCAAACCTGCCGGTATTACAACCCAATATTCAACTTTTTAAAAAGTATCAGGTCAGCTCAGTTTTTGAACAAGGATGCCACGGCACATACAGCGAGAACCAGGAATTGCGGCAATACCTGCTGGCAAAACTTTTATGGAATCCCGAATTAAATGTTGATTCTCTTACGAACCAGTTTCTTACCGGGTATTATGGACCAGCAGGGCAATACATTGGCGAATATCTCAAAGGGATGGCGGCTGCATTGAAAGAATCAGGGAAAACGCTCTGGATCTATGGCAGCCCAATGCAGGAAACCGATGCCTTCCTCTCTCCGGATAACATTAATTACTATAGAATGCTATTCGCCCATGCCGAAAAAGCTGTAGCAGCTGATTCAATTTTGCTGGGCCGCGTGATTAAAGCAAGATTACCACTTGATTATGCCACGCTTGAAATTACCAAAAGAAACATCACCGGACCTGACGGGTTTATGCTTCAACATGATTCCGGATGGGTGGTAAGGCCGGACATTGTCGACAAAGTGAACGATTTTGTCGCGCTCTTAAAACGGTATGATGTGAAAACGGTACATGAACGGTCGCTGCCCCCTGACGTTTACGGAAAACAGACGATTGATTTTTTCAACAGGGCTTATAGTGAACATCTTGCAAAGGGTAAACCATATGTACTTGCCATCCAACCTGCATCAAAATACAGTGCTGAAGGAGCAGGGTCGCTTACAGACGGCAAACGGGGCTCATCAAACTATTATGTATTGTGGCAGGGTTTTGAGGAGAATGATCTTACCGCAATGGTTGACCTGAAAAAGCAGACTGAGATAAATTATGTGGGCGCTGAGTTCCTGCAGGATTTGGCATCCTGGATTTTTTATCCGGGAAAGGTGGTCATAAGTGTTTCAGATAACGGGACCGAATTTAAGGAAGTTGCCGTGTTTGATTCTTTGTCCTTTGCCGACCCGGTACTTATCCTGGAAACAGGGAAAATGATCAAACCGGTCAATACGCGGTATGTAAGGTTTTATGCCAGAAATACCGGAAAATGTCCGGCATGGCATATCGGTCATGGCGGAAAGGCATGGTTGTTTGCCGATGAGCTGATTGCAGATAGAAGGTAACCGGTTATTTCTGCTTTTCAAAAACATCCACTTCCCTGAAATAGAAAGGCCCATGTGGGGTGTCTTCACTTACCCACAGCAGATAGTGGTATTGTTTCGATTTTTCCGGCTGTGGGATAACTGTGTACAGCGCTTTACTATTTCCCCAGATGTCTTCGGGAGGAGCCATCGCGATAAAGTTCCATCCGGATGCTTTAGGATCGCCTTTTACCGAAGGATTTTTTTCTCCTGTTGCTCCCCAGAGGGAGAATGCCTGCCCTCCCCGCCGCGTGTTTTGTGCGGTGAAGAGATGCATGCTGTCGAGCTCGATTTCCTGTTGCAGGTCCATTAAAATCCGACCTTCCCCTTTAACCGACCATTTGTCGTTGAACGAGTCGCCTGGCAGCAGGTCGTACATCCCATCGTTGATGGCAGGAACATTCATTCCATCCCTGATTGACCCTGAAAGAGTAGAGTCTGAATCGGTAAAATAATAAGTTGCGGTCACTCCATTGGGCTGATGCATGTCGGCATAATCTTTCATGGTTAACTTTGCCGGTAACTGGGTCAGGTTGCGGTTGCTGTGAACCACAATGTTTGCAGCCGGAACCATTTTTACATCCACGTAGCTTTTCGCGAGATTGAGTGTTACTTCAGGGCGACCCGTAAAATCGTCATATAATGGCTGGGCAGGCTGAACCTGATCTGAAGGATTGTCGGACAGCGAAATAGCAAAAATTTTAATGCTTTCATTGTCAGGCAACTGCAATATTTCACTTGCAGGACCAGCGTCAAGCTTATATTTGAATATGTAGGCATATTGATAGGGTAGGGTCAGTGTGTCACGGTGAAGGTGGGTTGCAAACCAGGCTACTTCATCGCGTTTGATAAACCCTTTCTGTAATCCGGTCAACCGTCCGAATTTATCCCATATACGGTTATCGAATTGCCCGATGTTCCCATGATAGGCCTGGATCCTCAATGTTGATTTTGAACTGCCGACTTTGAAGGTACCGGAGGTATCGGTGAGCGCTGCTGCCAGAATGTAAACATGGTTGAAGTTCCCTGTTTTGGGCAGGTGTATTTTTTGACCTTTGCAGGTTAGCACGTTATTTTTACCATCGGCAACAGGGCCGAAATTGAATTGAACTCCATCAACGACAAGCGTTTCCGGGAAAAGTGATGCCGGGATACTGATTCCTTTCTGATCGAACCGGCCATCCTTTCTGTTTTTAACGCTGGTTACCACATCCTGATCATACGTCAGTGGCAGTTCGATGGAGGTCGGCTCCACAAGTTTTTCCAAAGGGGTTTCAAGTTGCATCGCAAAACTCCGGATGGCAAATTTCTTCATATCGACCTGTAACTTGCCATTTTTCAGTACAGCTTCGCCGATCAGACGTTCCTGCCCGTCTATTTCCCAGGCTTTTAAAATTTTCGAAGCCATTTTAACCTCTACATTCGGAATGTCTGTCCCGATGAGTTCCTGCAGGCGGATTACAATGTCTTTGCCGTTCTCCGCTTTTTTGATGGTGCGGATATCTATCTGGGGTGTGGAAACCTGTGCAAAGGAGAAACTTTTTCCAAGGAACCCGGGATGCTGCGAGGCCAGAAAAACCCTGAGTGGCTGATTCAGACTCCGTGCCTGCCATTCAGAAAGGCCTGTGCGCCAATCGCCCTTGTGGCTGTAAATGCCATAGGTGATTTCATGGATTCCCCAATCCTGTGTAGCCTGATCGTGGAAAAAATTGGTGGTTGGCGTATATAACAGGGTAAGTCGTAGGGTTTTGTCATTGGGCTTGTCAGACCCGAATTTACAGTCTTCAAAAATGGTTACGCCAAAATTTCCCGATTTATCCGTGAGGTCAAACCATTCCCGTGATGGAACCTCATACTTTTTTTCGTTGTTATTGGTCCGCTCTTCCGTGCCTAATCCAAGGTTGTAAGTTGCAGTTTCATTTGATGCGGTAAGTGGGAACGAGGCTTTCAGGCAAACGCCGCGCGACTGCCAGCTGATGGTGTTGCGAATGATCAGATTTTCTTTTCCGGCAGCAAGTTGTATGTATTGAGTAAATACCGAATTCAGCGCCGTTCGCTCGATTTTGACGGTGGCTCGAACAGGCCCCTTCTCCAAAACCGTTATTTTTGCCGGACCTTTGACAAATGCGATGGGTGGATTTTTCCGGTCATTCCAATCCATATTCCAGGCTGGCCAATATTCAGGATGTTCTTTATGAAATTCAAGACGCAACGGGGCTGAGAGAAGCTCTTTTCCCAGCTTTTTATCAATGATGCTGGAGATGTCGCCTCCAACATTGATCGTGACTTTCAGGAATTCATTGTCGATGATGTTGTTGGATGCGGAGAGGGTTGATTTACCTGGTTTTGCATCAGCTGCCGTCTGAATGTCATAGCAGGCCAATCCCAGGGAAGGAATGTTGCAAAGAAAAAGAATCCGGATGGTTTCCTTTGTTGTTTGGGTTATCTGCACGGGTATTTCGACGTTTAAAGCATCAAAAACTTTCACTGCTTCGGGAGCCCCCTCAGGATAAAAAAGATCCGCTTCCACTAAGTCTTTGCGGGGGATGGCCAGCGGATTGTAAACCACCAGCGTTTTACCTTTCCCTCGGGTGTCCATGGCCCGGAACACTGCACCGGCCGAACTTTCCAGCCCGGAGGAAAATTTATTGAGTGCCAGTATTTCATCGTTCCAGGCATATTCATACGCTTTCGGGATGGAGGTTCCGGGGAGTATGTCATGCATCTGACTGCCAAGAACGAGCCACCAGGCTTCGTTGAGTGATCGCAGGGGGTATTTCAACCCACCCAGCCAATCGGCCATTACAGCCATGGGTTCGGTGGCAAAGGCAAGCTGCTCGTTTTTACGGTTCCAGCGTTTCATATAAGCCTGGGAGGTGAGCGAACCAGATGAATGTTCAGTCAGCAGCAAATCTCCGGTATAGGATGGGAGTTGATTTTTCTGCTCGGTGGTCAGATCGCGGAATAGCTGATCTGATGAACTGAGATAAATGCTGATCTTCGCATCGGGCTGGTCAACACTGCCGACGGCATTTTTCACATCCTCCTCACGTGGAGCGCCACCTTCATCTCCAACTCCGTAATAGCGGTAGTCGGCAAAAACACCGTACTTTCGGCCATTTTCCATCACCCTGTTAACCCAATAGGTTGTTGTATCAATCCTTTTTTTAACGTCACCATTATAATTTGTTGCATTCAGTGCAGCGGTAATTCCCATTCCATCGGGACCGATCCAGGTGCCGATGTTGAACGGTATGCCCGATGCAGATCCCCAGGAGAGCTTCTGGGTTGAAAATCCTTTGAGTCCGGCATGTGCCAGCGCCGAGGGAATATGAGCCTGGAATCCAAAGCAATCGGGCAGGAGAAAATCAACACTTTCCTTGTTAAATTCAGCTCTGAAATAACCATTTCCATAAAGTACCTGCCTGATCATTGACTCAGGGGAGGGAATGTTGGCATCGCATTCATCCACCGAAGAACCGCCAACACACCAACGTCCCTGGGCAACATATTTTTTCAGTTTTTCATATTTTTCGGGATAATATTCCTTCATCATTTTATAACGGCGGGCTCCCGAGAAGGTGAAAACATAGGGTTTGTATTTTTCAAACCGCTGAAAATTCTCGTCTAGCGTGTTTTTCAGGTATTCATTGATGGTAGTTTCATAATCCCATCGCCACTCGGTATCAAGATGCGCATAACCAACCGTATAGAGGACAGGATCCTTAGACAGGTTGTATCTGGAAGTTGCGGGTTTAGTAGCATCTGGCTGAGCATTTGCCACATTCAACATCAGTAAAAACAGGAGACTGCCTGCGATAGAATAAATACGCATCATAACAATTGTTTTTTCCATGTAAAATTAGAGATTTATTTTGTTTCGCAAAAAGCCTTACTTTTGTACAAACAAACGATAACAGGAGATCATTCAATGAAAAAACTCGCATTCATAGTATTTATCAGTTCAATCCTTGCATCATGCATGAGCAATAAGGATCAGTTTAAAATCAGCGGTAGCGTGAAAGGGGTTGATACCGGTATGATTTTTCTTCAGAAATTCGAAGTGGACCAATGGACCAATGTCGACTCGACGAAACTTAAAAAAGGTGAATTTGCTTTTACCGGTAAAGCAGAATTACCGGAAATGTGGCACCTTGTCATGAAGGACAACCAGGTTCTTCTCCCGGTTTTTCTTGAAAATGCAAAAATCGATGTTCAGATTTTCCCCGACAGTCTTGAGAAATCTGTCGTCAAAGGGTCAGCAACGCATGATATTTATCAGCAATATGTTTCGATGAACGAAGCCATCAGTCTTAAGATGGACGATGTTTACAAGAAATGGAAAAAAGCCAAAGAGGCCCATGATACACTGGGAATGGCGCAAAACGATTCGATCTCCAATGCCCTGGATGCGGAGATGAAAAAGCAACTGCAGGATTTTACTAAAACCAACAATAAAACGACCGTTTCTCCTTATCTGATCATGCGAAACAGCTGGCAATTCGAGTTGCCAGAGCTGGAAGAGATTGTAACTGCCATGGATACAAGCCTGAACAGATCACAATACATGGAAGCTTTGAAAAAGCGTGTTGCCGTGCTGCAAAGCGTGTCAGTTGGCCAGATTGCGCCTGATTTTACCATGAACGACAGTACAGGAAAACCGGTTTCTCTTTCATCTTTGAAAGGCAAAGTATTGCTTGTTGACTTCTGGGCTTCGTGGTGTGGCCCCTGCCGGGCTGAAAATCCCAATGTGGTGAAAGCCTACCAGGCTTACAGTAACAAGGGTTTCGATATTCTTGGCTGTTCTTTTGACCAAAACCGCGACAAGTGGATCAAGGCAACAAAAGATGATAAGCTTACCTGGAACCATGTTTCAGATTTGAAAGGCTGGGCCAATGCAGCCGGAAAGCTGTATGGCGTTAATTCCATCCCGGCCAATGTGCTTCTTGACAAGGACCAGAAGATTATCGGACGCAACCTTCGCGGGGAGGAACTGATGAAAAAACTGGCCGAAGTTCTTGGCCCGGTTACCCCGGAGAAAAAGGCCATTCGGAGAAAATAATTCACCTTTATGAAACGATTTCTGGTTCTGATATTGCTGATGGTTTCCGGTTTGGTGCATGCACAAAACACCATCAACGGAACAATAATGCGGTATGACGGCAAAAAGATATTTCTGCTGAGTATCTTTGGCGAAAAAACGAAAACCATTGATTCGACCACCACTGATGCTACAGGCCATTTCACTTTTACAATTATCAACCGTCTGCCTGGAATGTATCGCGTGCTGTGGACAAAAGATGGTTCAGTCGACCTGGTTTGGAACCAGGAAGACGTAAAGTTTATAACCTCCTCGAAAAATCCTGAAGACAGCCTTCAGATTATCTCCTCTCTTGAGAATAAAATCAACCAGACCTATTCAAAACTTGACAGGATCAATCAGCAGAAATTGCAATTACTGATGCCTGTTGTTGATTTTTACCCGGTAAAGGATGCGTTTTATTCTTCAGTAACCAAAGAATTGGAATTTACCCAAAAGGCACAACAGTATTACCTCGATTCCCTGGTAAAATTATATCCAAACTCTTTTGCCGTTCGGGTAGCAAAGGTGTATCAAACGCCATTTATCCCTGCCGGGTTAAACAAAGATGAGCGGATCACATTTTTAAAGCAGCATTATTTTGATCGTGTCGATTTTTCTGATACAGCACTTTTACGCAGCATGGTTTTCGTGAACAAGGCCATTGCTTATTTGTCTATTTACAGCAACAACCGAATGCCACAGAAGCAGCTGGAGGCCGAATTCATTAAGGCGGTAACCCTTATGCTTAGCGCGGCCTCCGTGAATCCGGTGATATACAAATTCTGGCTTGATTACCTTGTGGGCGGGTTCGATAAATACCACTTCGACGAAGTCATTACATATATCGCCGATAATTTTCAGGATCCCTCATCGTGTGAAGATCAGACCCGAAAATCAGCCTTGCAGAAAAAACTTGACACTTTCAAGAAAATTTCGCTCGGAAAAATTGCTCCTGATCTCGTGGTCCCCGATGTTGCCGGCAAGCCGGTTAACCTTTCAGGAATCAATTCAGAATATACCCTGGTAGTATTCTATGCCACCACATGCCCCCATTGTGTGTCGATGACACCACGACTCAAAGAGTTGTATGATAAACAACAACCAAAGCGTTTTGAGGTCATGTCGGTGTCAATTGATACGAGTCGTGCCGATTGGACAGCCTTTATCAAGGAACAGAAATTAAAATGGATCAACGTTTCCGACCTCAGGGGGTTTAACGGAAAGTCGGCTGATGATTATAACATCTATGCCACACCCACCATGTTTTTGCTCGACCGGGAGAAGAAGATTCTCTCAAAGCCCATTTCCCTGATGGAACTGGAGCAGGCCCTGCGGGATTATAAACTGATTAATTGAATTTGCGATTTTTGATATACGATTTACGATTTATTAAAAGGGAAACCTCGTCGTAAATCGTAAATCGCAAAATCGTAAATAGTTTGTTGCCTATAGCCGCTTTTTGATTAGTATTTTATGATTCTTACAGTGGCAGTGACTCCTTCCGAAACAAACCGCATGATGTAAATGCCATTGGGTTTGCCCTGTAGTGAAAATTCATGTTTGCTCTCACCGGAAAGTTGCCGGCTTAGAAGTTTTTCACCCCGCATTTCATAAATCTCAATGGTTCCTGACAAATTAGTATTGTTGGTTGATTCCAGGGTGAAAATTCCGGTAGTCGGATTTGGGTAAACACGCAACAGGTTGCCGGTTGAGGTATTTGGTATAATCTCTCCGGATATCCCAGCCACTGTTTCTTCCTTGAATGCCTGTGGCAAAGTATGGGGAACGGCATTGCAGTAGAAACAGTCAGATGAAATATACCCATGAAGATAACCTCCCTGGGCTGCTTTGGTTCCGGGCAGAAATTTGATGGCTTTCCCTGCAATCAGGATTGCATTGCCTCCTGTTTCCACCTGGAAACTGTTTCCACCTTCAGGCACAAACAGGGTATCAGTTGCATCTGCGCAGAGGGTCTGACCTCCTGGTACGATGGCACCGGCCAGGATTCGGTTTGCAGGTGGCAGGGAGTAAACCGTTACTGCCTGACTGGTAGTGTTGCTGCATCCTTTGACATCTGTAACAGTTACACCGTAGGTTCCGTTTGAATTGACAGTAATTGCCGCAGTATTTGCTGCATTTGACCACTGGTATCCGGTTCCGCCCGATGCAGTGAGTACGACTGCTCCGCCCTGGCAGAAGGTGGTCGGGCCGTTTGGCGTGATGGTTGCAACAGGCAACGGATTGACTGTGACCAACCGACTGGTGTTGTTGATACAGCCATTGGCATCTGTAACTGTTACGCCGTAGGTTCCGCTGGCATTGACATTAATCGCCGTCGTGGTTGCTGCATTCGACCACTGGTACGCGGTTCCGCCCGATGCAGTGAGTACAACTGATCCGCCCTGGCAGAAGGTGGTCGGGCCGTTCGGCGTAATGGTGGCCACAGGCAAGGGATTCACTGTTACCAGCTGACTCGTGTTGTTTTTACAGCCGTT
>JBAXFM010000179.1:0-10546 GCA_037139855.1 Bacteroidota bacterium | reverse complement strand
CGCAGATTTACGCGGATTGTTTCACGCAGATTTTCGCAGAAAAAAATGCAGATAAGGCAGAAAATATGAAAACAGAAAATGAACTATCATACCTGATAAGGGGAGCAGCATTTAAAGTATACAATAGGCTTGGGCCCGGACTTCTTGAGTCGGTATATGAAAGAGCTTTAGCTTATGAATTAAGGAAACTGGGTCTCAAGGTTGAAGTTCAGATTGGTATTCCAATGAAATATGATGAGATAAGGTTTGAAGTAGGATTCAGGTTGGATCTACTGGTTGAAGATTTGGTTATTGTTGAAACCAAATCGATAGAAGTATTATTGGACGTCCATCATAAACAAGTGCTAACTTACCTGAGACTGATGAACAAAAAGCTTGGGCTACTCATTAACTTTAACACAGCCTCAATCGATAAATCAATCTTTCGCATTGTCAACAAACTATAAAATTCGCGACATCTGCATCCTTTTCTGCACGATCTGCGTGAACTAACCCGCACGGGTATATTCAAAACCTAACCCCCAGCACCCCCCCAATCCACATCTGAATCGATGCGTTCGCTGTAGATTTGAAATAAAAATCATAGGTCGAAAGACCCCTGGAAGTAGCGCTTGGCTCCCCCTTTGAGAAAACGAAACAATTGTATGCCGGCCCGAGAAAAACAGCAAAATGCTTTCTGAACCGATACTCAATGGCCGGGTTGAATTTAAGAAGCAGCCCATGGTAAACCGTATCAATCGGGTGATAAATAAATCCGGCAGAGGCATCAAGGTTCATTGACATTTTTTTTGTCAGCGGAAACATGGTTCCAATTCCATAGGACCCTTGCAATTTATAATCACTGCCAATGCCTGCCTGAACAAAATTATAAAACGATTTAGTCCCCGACTTGAACGCCACATTAACGTAAAAAATCTCATTACCTGATACTTCAAAAAGATGGTAACCTTCCTGAACATAGCTGAATAACCCAATGGGAACACCTCTTTCAACGGTATTTGAAACATTGACGATCCCAAGTTGCAATCCATGCACGATGGTTGCATAATTCAAAAATCCTGCAATCTGTACTCCGCTGTTGTGTCTGCGTGCGATGTTCATTAATCCTGCCAGTTGAAACCCGTCCACATTGTTGCCATAATTCACTAATCCGGTTATCTGAACTTTTCTGATATCCTTCAGGGTCAGATTCAATAAACCCGAAATCTGCCATCCATCACAATTGTGTGTGACAATGTTGGCCAATCCTGCTATTTGTACCCCTTTTATCTTGCCTGTGATGATATTGGTCAGCCCACCTATCTGCACCCCGCTGATCGTATCCGGAACATAATTGAAAAGACCGCCCACCTGCACTCCTTCAAACTTACCCAGATCAAAGTTGAACAGCCCACCGATCTGCAATCCGTGTCCCCGGTCACCGACAACATTACCCAATCCGCCAATCTGACAGCCGGTGATATTGTTGCGGGTAATATTCAGCAGCCCTCCGATCTCAACGCCTTTCAATCCACCGGTGTAACCGGCCAGAAGGTTTAAAGAAAATTTGTTGGTGACCGACCCGGTAATTTTCCAGTTGGTGCCGATATATGGAATGACGGAGGCCTGGAATGTTCCGGAGGAACGGACCTCAAGGTTCTGAGAATTAACCATGGCCTCCCTGGGTACAAGCCAGTTTACCAGTCGAATACTGTCGAGGCTATTGATTACCAGAGAGCCGGTAATGGCATTCATGCGAAGCAAGTTATTCTGCGATGGGCGGAGCAGGATATCAATTTGCCTGGTGGCGGCCTGCCTGATAAAAATGACAGTGTCACTATAGTCTGATTTGCAGTAGTTGAGGCCTCTGACTTTCCTCCCTGAAGGAATTACAAGTTTGTATTTTCCGTTACCATTTGAGATGGCCGACTTTTGATTTTCCACTTCATACACAGTCACATCCTTTAAAGGCAAACGGGTGGATGCATCAAGGATGGTTCCCGTAACGAACACATCCGGAAAAGGCTGTTTATCGCGGGCAACTGTTTTGCTTCGTATGAGTATGACGTGATTTCCAACCTCTTTCGGGCGGACATCCTTACCCAGCATCTCTCTCAACAAGGTATTTACCTGGGTATTCCGGGCTTTCAAACTAACCTGCCGGCTACCTGGAATCAGTTCGGCATCGTAGGAGAAACGGAAATTACCTGCCTTTCCGATCTCCATCAGGGCTACTTCAAGACTGCATTTCGGAATATCAAGGGAGACTTTCCTGTTGAGGTAATTTTCCTGGGAAAAAACTGAGAGCCCATTCAGAATTAGCAGTAAAAAAACGAAGAAAGTCCTACTTGCTTTCATTATTGCATCCTTGTCCGGTGAAATGATAGATTTTCCCCTGCGTTTGCAACTCCAGGTTGAATGATTCAGCAATGATGGCAAGAATCCTGTTTACAGGTTCATTCAGGAATGTGGCAGTCAACCTGCAATTCATTACAGATGGGTCACTTGCAGTAATTTTAACAGAATAGTATTTCTCAAGCATCGTGAATACCTCTGATAGTAAAGTACTCCTGAAATCAAGCGTGTGGTTGGCCCAGAAAAGCCCATCGGGAGAGGTCGACTCTGTTCTCACCGGGTGCAGTGCACCCTTTTTCATCATCCCGCATTCACCGGTATGGAGCAATAGCGACAGGGTGTCTCCATTTCTTTCATCAACCTTGAAAAGCATGACACTCCCCTGGGTGACACTTACCAGCACCACCCCGTCAGAGTGAGTGTTAACACTGAAGATTGTTCCCAGCACCCTTATGCCGACAAGACTTGTATTGACAATAAACGGATATGCCTTATTGGGTTCGACTTCGAAAAGAGCTTCTCCTGTAAGGGTTACTTCACGGTTGCTCTTGCTGAATTTTTCAGGGAAAACCAATCTGGAGTTTTTATTGAGCGACACCTTCGATCCGTCGGGCAAGGTGTCGTGAACGATCGTTATTCCACTAAATAGTTCAACCTGCTTTACCGGTCGATGGATCAACCGGAATATGGTGTAAACCCCGATCAACAGGATGATCATGGCAGCAGCGCCCAACAGAGATCTGTAAAGTTTTATCCTGACCGGTTTTTCTTTTTCATATACTGGCAACTTCAAATTTTCAAGGGAAATTCGCATCGACACTTTTTCCCAGGCCGCCTCCACATCAACCGCAACAGGTGCAGGAGTAAGTTTACCGGTTTCCAGCCACAGCGATTCCAACTGGTCCAGGCAATGCCTGTTCCTGTTATCTGCACTCAGCCATACTTCGATGCTTGCGACTAATTCCTTATCCGCATTTCCAAGAAGGTACTGAAGCAGTAAATTTTCGTCGATATCCTGCTGGTTTTGGTTCATAATCTATTAATCTGATGACAATCCTGAAATGGTATACCCCCATCGGTCATAATTATTTTTTATTTTCAATTACCCTCTTGCCCACCTGTCCACTTGCCCATTTGCCCACCTCCTTACTTCCTGAACCAATCCCAAAACAACAAAATGACCCACGGCAGATAATCGCTCAGCTCCACCCGCAACGTTTTCAGCGCTTTTCCCATCTGATTTTCAACTGTTTTTACTGAAATGTTCAGTTTTTCAGCGATCTGGCTATAGGTTAATCCATCGTACCTGCTCAGGATAAATACCTTTCGTCTTTCGATCGGTAAATGGTCAACGGCTTGTCTGATCTTTTGCTCCAATTCTGAATAGATCATCTCATCCTCATGAGAACGCTGGCTGTCCTCAGATTGTCTTTCCTGAAATGCTTTGTAATCTTCACGAATGTTGAGATGTTTGAGAACATTCATGCATCCGTTCCGAACAGACCTGAAAAGGTAACTCCGCACCGAGGAATCAATGACCAGGGTTTCCCTGCTTGTCCAAATCCTGAACATCACCTCCTGAACCACCTCCTCCGATGCATCATGATCCTTTAAAAAAACATTGGCATAAGCGCATAAAGAACTGTAATGAGATTTGAAAAGCACCTCAAAATCAGCCTTTGTTTTAATCTGTAAAGGATTTCCTGAAATGGTTGCAGTATCCAATTGGCAATGATTTCTTCTGTGCAAACGTACAAAAATGATCGGACAAATCCGCAACAAGAAGAATGCGGTCGCATTCATCGTGATTGGTTATAAAATCGTACCTTTGCGCAATAAAACAGATAGCCATGCCCATTGATATTATTTTCGACGGAAATAAAAAAGTTAATGCAATTATTGACGGTTTTACCATAAAAACCGATCAGGAAATTAAGTCAGGGGGCGAAAATTCTGCCCCAACACCATTCAACCTGTTTTTAGCCTCCCTGGGAACCTGTGCAGGAATCTACGTTAAGAGTTTCTGCAATCAGCGTGACATTGATACTTCTGAGATGAGAATCAGCATGGATTACATTTATAATCATGATCAGAAGATGATTGTCAAGTTTATCATATTAATTCATGTCCCGCAGGATTTTCCAGTTCAGTATGAGGCAGCAGTTATCAAAACCGCGTCATTGTGTGCCGTAAAACGGCACTTGAATCCCGCCATCGAAAATGAAATCACCATCGTAAGACCAAATTTGATATAACCTATGAAACACAAACCATCCGGATTTAACTCCACGCTTGTTCACGGAACCGGCCAGCAAGACCCATTGGGCAGCGTGATTACGCCAATCTACCAAACTTCTACCTTTGCTTTTAAGAATGCCGACCATGGCGCTGCCTGTTTTGCTGGCGAAAGCGATGGATATATTTATACGCGTATCGGGAATCCGACGGTACGTGATCTTGAAAAAACCATTGCTGCACTTGAACATGGTTTCGATGGCATCGGCTGCTCATCCGGAATGGGTGCAGTAAGCACAGTTTACATGGCCTACCTGGGTGCAGGAAAACACATCCTGAGTCATAATGCGGTATATGGCCCGGCCCGGGGAATAATCGAAGGTCTGTTTGCCAAATTCGGGGTTGAGTCAACTTATGTAGACACCACTGATCTTGAGCAGGTAAAGGCAGGCATCCGACCCAATACCGCTTTGATATACCTCGAAACACCAGCCAATCCAACCATCGGGATTTCTGATATCCCAGCCATCTGTGAGATTGCCCATGCACTCAACATACCGGTTTGTGTTGACAATACGTTTTGCAGCCCATACCTTCAAAATCCGCTCGACATGGGCGCCGACCTGGTGTTGCATTCCTTAACAAAATTCCTTAATGGACATGCAGATATCGTTGGAGGTGTGATAGTAACCAAAACTGAAGCCGATTATAAAAAAGTACGTCCGGTCATGGTCACCATGGGGTGCAACATGGATCCTCATCAGGCATTCCTAACCCGCAGGGGATTGAAAACCATGGGAATCCGTATCGACCGTGCTCAGGAAAATTCCATCAAGGTTGCACAGTATCTCGAGGCACATCCCAAAATTGATTGGATCGTTTATCCCGGGTTAGAATCCCATCCACAATATGAGTTGGGTAAACGTTTGATGCGTGGTCCCGGCGCGATGATGAGTTTTGGACTGAAAGGCGGACTTGAAGCCGGTAAAAAACTCATGGATAGTGTTCAGCTTTGTGTTTTAGCCGTTTCCCTTGGCGGTATCGAAACATTGATTCAACATCCTGCTTCTATGACTCATAGCAAATTGTCGGCCACAGCCAAAAAGGAGGGCGGAATCAGTGATGAACTGGTTCGACTTTCCATCGGGATTGAAGAGGTGGAGGACATCATCGCAGATTTGGACCAGGCTTTAAAACAAATTTAAAGGCAAATTGCAAAAAGCAAAATGCAAAGTGCAAACCAAAAAACTTCGGTTTTATCATTACTTTTATTTTTGACATTTGCATTTTGCATTTTTAATTCCCTTCATGCCCAACGGGTAGCGGTGGTTCTCAGCGGAGGCGCAGCAAAAGGTGGCGCCCACATCGGGGTGCTTCGCGCCCTGGAAGAAAATCAGGTTCCCATCAGCTATATCATCGGAACCTCGATTGGAGCTGTTGTGGGCGGGATGTATGCCAGTGGTTATTCCCCGGAGGAAATTGAAAAACTGATGAGTTCTGAAACTTTTCAGCGATGGGCTGCAGGCGTGATGGATGACCAGTATGTGTTTTATTACCGTAAGGAGGACCCGAATGCTTCCTGGATCACGACTAATTTTGATTTTACAAAGAAAGTCACCTCCATCCTTCCCGCACAACTTATTAAAACCTATGATATTGATTTTGAGATCATGCAGATGCTTTCGCAGGCCAATGCCATCGCTGCAAATGATTTTAACAAACTGATGGTTCCGTTCCGTTGTGTGGTTGCCGACATCGACTCAACTGCTCCACTGGTTCTTCGTCATGGTGATCTGAGTACGGCTGTGCGCGGATCGATGAGTTTACCTTTGGTTTTTTCTCCGGTGATTATCAACAATAAGCTTGTTTACGATGGGGGCATGTACAACAATTTTCCATGCGATGTAGCGATGCGTGATTTTAATCCTGATGTGATTATCGGGAGCAGGGTAGCCAGGCGATACATGAAACCCGATCGTGATGATATGGTTTCCCAATTGCTTACCATGCTCATGGAACGTCAGAGCGATACCATTTTCTATCCGCATTCGGTGATGATTGTTCCGAATATCCCATCCATCAACCTGCTCGATTTTTCAAAAACCACCTTACTTGCCGACAGTGGTTATGCAGCTACCATCCGTAAATTGCCGGAAATCAGGAAACTGGTTTCCGACAGTGTTAGTGTTGAAATCATAAGGCAACGCCGCATTGAATTTAACAACAGGAAACCTTTGCTGCGTTTCGACTCAATCCACATCACCGGACTTAACAAAGTGCAGTCGGGGTATTTACGTTTGATTCTCAAGCATGGACAGAAGACAATATCACTTGACGAGCTCCGGCATGAATATTTCCGGTTTATCGATGAAGGATTTATTAAAAGTATTTTTCCTGTCGCCAGGTTCAATGATAAAACCGGTTTTTTTGACCTCTACCTGGATGTAAAGAAATCCAACAAATTCGGCGCTCAGTTTGGTGGAAATTTTTCATTGGGAAGCCATAGCGAAGCCTTTCTTGAACTGCAGTATAAATATTTATGGACAAAAGCGTTGCATTTTTATACCAACGGATATTTTGGCAGGGTATATAGTTCCGCAAAACTGGGCGGCCGCATTGATTTCAATTCCAAAATCCCCTGGTATCTGGAGATCAATTATACCTACAACCATTTTAACTATTTTAAAAGTGCCAGCTTTTTCTTTGATGATAAAACACCAAATTATATTATCGAAAGCGAGTATTTTGGCGAAATAAGTGGTGGGCTTCCCATAACCAATGCAGGAAAACTTTCATTGGGCATGACCTATGCCTTCACCAACGACAAATATTACCAGGATAATGTTTTTACCCGTACCGACACAGCCGATCAAACTACTTTCAATTTCTTTGCCCCCACGGTTAATTTTGAGCTGAGCAGCCTTAACAGAAAGCAATTTGCAAATGCCGGCGCCAGACTGAAAATTTCAGTGTCATACATCAATGGCAGGGAGGGAATGCTTCCCGGATCTACAGCCATCAATAAAACACCGGTAACCAATTATCATGATTGGTTCAAGGTTCACCTTGTTTATGACAATTATTTTGAGTCGCTGGGTCCCGTTAAATTTGGTTTTTATGCCGAGGGTGTGCTGTCCAATCAGCCATTATTTTCAAATTATACCTCCAGTTTGTTATACGCCTCTCCATTTCAACCCATTCCGGAATCACAGGCCTATTTTCTGCCTCCTTTCAGGGCAACGAACTATGCCGCCGCCGGGCTGAAAATTGTACTTCGGATTTATAAAAAAGTCGAATACAGACTTGAAGGCTATTTATTTCAGCCTTACCGCAAAATAATTGAGAATCCGGTGGATTTTACTGCGTATTTCGGACCAAAGTTTGCCGATAGGTCTTACATGGCATCTACAGCGGTGGTTTACAATAGTCCGCTTGGCCCTATCAGTGTCAGTGTAAACTATTACGACAAAATGCCGGATTTATTTACCATCAACTTTAACTTCGGTTACATCATTTTTAACAAAAGGGCCATGCCATAATGGGTTCCTTAAACAGACCCCATTTTTACGTACTTACAATTCTGGTGTAATTGGAAATAATTTGTACTTTTGCGAACTATTTGATTCATTTCAACCGGCAATTGTCGGACACTATCGATTTTAATGTTAAAACGGATATTAACTACGAATGAAAAATTCTAAAAACACCCCTCAGAATCCTGAATCGGAAATTATCGCCGGACAGGAGGAGATTGCTGCCACTGTAGACACTACAGAGGATAACATCGAAATTACCACCGCTACTGATTCAGATCAGACAGAAGAAATCAACCAAACAGAGAAAGTTGCTGAGGTTTCTACAGAAACCTTAGAGGTTTTAGTTGAGGAACCAGTTGAAATTCCCATTGCAGATCAGCCTGCTGAACCCAGTGAGGAAAAACCAGAAGAACTTGTTGCAGAGAAACCAGAAGAACCTGTGGAGGTTACTCTGGTAGAATCTGCGGAGGCAACGCTTGTTGAACCTGTGGAAGAAGCGCTTGTTGAACCTGATGAAGAAACACTTGTTGAACCTGTGGAGGAAACTCTTGTTGAACCTGTTGAAGAACTTGTTGCTGAGGTGCTGGAAGTTCCGGTGGAAGCTCCATCTGAACATCTTGAGGCACATGCTGAGGTTCTCATGGAGGAACTTCCCGAAGACCATCTTGATGAACACCTCGACGAGGTGACCGAGGCAAACGTAGAACATGCAATCCTTGAAACAGATGTCAACTACGAAGGACTCACCCGGGCTGAGCTGGTGGAAATGCTTGAAAAAGCCGTTGCTGAAACAGACTTTAATTCGGTAAAAACAAAAATAGCGCTGTTAAAGTTTGCTTTTCTGAAAAAGAAAAAAGAAGAGAGCCTGCTGAAATATGAACAAGTTAGTGAAGAAGGAGTTGCCAAAGAAGAACTTGCTCCGGAGCAGGATGAACTTGATATAAAATTCAACGAATTAATTGCCATATACCGTACCAACAAGGTCAAACATTCAGAGGAACAGGAAAAGATCAAACAGGATAATCTTAAAAAGAAGTTCCAGATCCTTGATGGCTTAAGAGTGCTCATCAGTTCGGAGGAGACGCTTAAAAAAACCTATGATGAGTTCAAGGTACTCCAGGAACGCTGGAAAGAAATCGGAATGGTTCCGCGCACGGAGATCAATAATCTTTGGCAGAATTACCATTTCCTGGTAGAGAAATTTTTTGAGAAGGTCAAATTGAACAAGGAACTCAAAGACCTTGATCTTCGCAAGAACATGGAAGCGAAGATAGCCTTGTGCGAAAAAACAGAAGAGCTGCTGCTTGAAACTTCTGTGATCAAATCCTTCAGGAAACTACAGAAATATCACGAAGAATGGAAGGATTTGGGTCCGGTTCCAACAGATAAAAAAGAGGAAATTTGGGAACGTTTTAAAAATGCCACGGATAAAATAAATGACCTCCGGCGTGAACATTATAGTCTGATTGAAGAAGATCAGAATAAAAACCTGGAAACAAAAAACGCACTCTGTGAACAGTGTGAAATTGTTGCAGGATTGCCCAATGATTCAATCAAAGACTGGCAGGACAATACCAATAAAGTCAATGACCTGCTGAAAATTTGGAAAAATATCGGTCCTGTGCCCCAGAAGGTTAATGTTGAAATATGGACCCGCTTTAAAACCAGTCTTGATGCATTCTTTGCCAATAAAAAAGAATATTTCGATAAGCTGAAGGAACAGCAAATGCATAATTACAACCTGAAGGTTGAATTGTCGCTGCAGGCCGAAGCTTTGAATTCAAGTACCGACTGGAAAAATACCACCAATGAGCTTATTCGCCTTCAGGGTGAATGGAAGAAGATCGGCCCGGTGCCTAAAAAGAATTCTGACAAGATATGGAAGCGTTTTCGCACGGCTTGTGATGATTTCTTTAATGCGAAACAGGCCTATTTTTCGAATATCCACGCCAGTGAAGGAGAAAACCTGACGAAAAAACTTACCCTCATGTCCATGCTGAAAGAACATCAGTTTGGTCAGGATAAGAGCGCCAATCTTGAAGTGCTGAAGAACTTCCAGCGTGAATGGACGGAAATCGGCCATGTACCCATGAAAGACAAGGATAAACTTCATAACGAATTTCGCGCTTTGGTCAATGAGCATCTTGATAAGCTGAAAATCAGTGAAGTGGAAATGAGTACTGTGAGTTTCCAGGCAAAGTTTGATCACCTGAAAAACGATCCCAATGCACACCGGGTAATCGGGAAGGAACGTGAATTTCTTGCTACCAAAATCACCAAAATGAAGGAAGAAATTACACTGTGGGAAAACAACATTGGTTTCTTTGCCAAATCAAAAAGCGCTTCGGTTGTAAAAGAGGAGTTTGAAAACAAAATCAACAAAGCCAAGAGCGAACTCAAAGTGCTTGAAGCCAAGATGAAGATATTGAGGCAGCAGGGAG
>JBAXFM010000178.1:0-10552 GCA_037139855.1 Bacteroidota bacterium | reverse complement strand
CTGGCATGGGAAGAATATGTTTTTCTTTTCATTCCATACACGCGGAATGAACTTTTCGGATATTGCAAAGCTAAAGGTGAAAAACATTAAGGACGGAAGGGTAAGTTACCAGCGATCAAAGACCAAGCGGACCATTTCAATAAAACTTACTGATAATATCAACAACATATTGAACCTTTACCTGGATGATAAAAATCCAGACGCGTATATTTTTCCGGTGATTACCGATGCTCATATAGCAAGCAAACAAATACACGCATACCATGGCGTTATAAACCATGCACTGAAAAGATGGGCGAAGCGTCTTACCATTGATTCATCCCTTTCATTTAACACCGCGCGGCACTCCTGGGCGACGATCGGCAAAAACATGAATATTCCCATTGCTGTACTTTCTGAGGGTCTTGGACACGCTGATATTGGCACAACTCAAATTTATCTGGATTCATTTTCGGCAGATGTTGTCGATTCGGCCAGCGACCTGATATCATTTTAAACCGAAAGCGGCGCAGGGAGTATTTATTAATCCCTGGCCGCCTGGATAGCATCCACCAAAACCCATTTTAATGGACGTGTTATTTTACAATACTTCAAATCCCCCCTGGCGTAATTTAGAGGCTTTTGAGGATGTGGTCGCCCAATAGCGACCGTCATCACCAATCACGAGTGATAGGCCTGCATTTTCCTCCTTGCCGATGAATTTTTCTGCGTCCTGCAGAAGGGTAAACTTGTAAATCGGCGAATTGTCCTGTCCGGGAAATACATTTATGGTCCCGCTGCCGCCAAACCTTGTTTTTTGCGCCGTGGCATATCCCGACTCATTGATATATATCGAAACATCAACAAGGTGTTCGACCTCCTTATTACCCCTGTATCCGCCGTCTACCGTTGACTGATAAATGAACACAAATGACGTGGATGGGTACTTTTTAATGAGGGCGGACAAATCATCCACCGACAACTTAAAGGCCGTTACAGAGTCAATAAACACGTAATTATAATCACTGAGGTTCGTGGGAAGTTCCGACGAGATGGAAATGAGGGCATCTGTTGCATCAAGGCGTATAAACTTATCTTTGAGTGTTGAATTAAACCCCTCTTCCTTTGCAACAAACAAAACTGTGCGGCTGTGTGTTTCGGCAAGGTACTTTGCAAGCTCGATCATGAGCGTTGATTTTCCCTTTCCCGGTTTACTCCATGTCATCATCTTCCATGGCTCCACTGGATCACCGATGAGCTGCAACCATTTTCCGGTAAAACCAACCGGGTGAAACTGCATGTTTACAAAATCGGTACTGCTCATGATCTGACCGTCATCCAGGCCATTGAGGCAATTTACCCCATTGCATGGTTTTGTTTCCAATACCTTTACCTTTTTCTTAGCATAATAGTGACCTGGATTTGAGTCAATTTCCACGGAGTTACTGTGGACAGCAATAACCTTTCCTTTTTGGCCATCAAACGCGCGCACCAGGTCTCCCGTTTTTACATTGTCATTATAATCCAGAAGGCCTAAACCGGACAATCCATTGAGCGCCTGTTCCGGTATCTCAACTATGTCGGTTTTGCCATCAATGTAATCTCCAAGGCTTTTTTTAATGTCCTCGATTACTTTGGGATAAACAGCCTTATATTCTTCGCGAATATCCAGAACGTCCATAGCCTTAAACCTGACAAACAATTTTAAGGCCTTATCCTTTACGTCCGATTTTCCTTCAATGGACAAAAACTGCTTGATTCCCGTTACTGCGTCCATAATTTTAAAACCATTTCCCTTTGACGCCAAATCGGCAAGAATGCCATCTTTGCGATCCAGGTTAAAGACAAATGAAGCATTGGTATTGTGATACTTATTCCAGATTTTTAACAGCTCATTTTGCACGTAAATAATCTCCTTTGCATACTTGCTGGTTTTACGTATCTTTTGAAGGCGGATAGCCCTTTGCAGCGGCACCAGGATGCGAAGAATGTTTTCCTTGTGGAGCGTTCGGCCATCCAGGTTAACATAACGACGAATGAACTTTATATCCAGGTCACGGTCAAATACACCCTCCCTCATATCAATCTTTTCAGGCTTTGGCTCTTTTTCCTTTTTAACTTTCACAACCTTTTCCTTTTTAACCTTCACTGCCTTTTCTTTTTTCACGCGCTCCTTTTTTACCTTCGCCTGTTTTTCGGTCATGGCTGCGGGCTTGGGGGCAGGTAATTCTTTGTCTTTTAAAAAATCAATTGCCATGCCAAAAACCAGATCAACATATTGTGATAAATCTTTATCGCCATCAACCGGGCTGTAATCAGTAAATTTTGATGTCAAACCGGATACTTTACTCCAGTCGTCTTCAATAAAATCTGCCGGGAATTTTGATTGATCAATGCCTGCGGCACGATCCCTGATGTTTTCTTTTGTTATCATATCGGTTGTGTTATTTTTTATGGTTATGTTTTCCGGGATTCCGCTTAGGGGTATTGTTTGTTCGTTTGCGAATGAAAAAAAATCATCGTCAGAAAGTATTAAGTGATCAAGCAGGTTAATGCCATGAATTTTTCCAATTTCAACGATTTTTACTGATATTTTAATATCGGCATCACTTGGTCGCATACTCCCAGATGGGTGATTATGCGAAATAACAATGCTGCTGGCAAGTAATTTTAATGCAACTGCAAATATGATTACAGGATCAACAACGGTTCCTGAAACGCCGCCCTTGCTTAACTGATGAACCCCGATAACCTGATTAGCCCTATTAAGATAAACGACAGCAAATTTTTCATATGGCGGAAGCCTATACCCTCCTGATGGGCTTGGTGAGCCAATTACGCTGCGTAGAAAGTTTGCCATTGCTATTGGAGACGATAGCTTGCCGTCATGATAAAGACTTCGCTCAATAGATATGTCTATTTCGTCAATGGTTTCCTTATACAATCCGACCGTTTTCCCAAGTCCTTCATGCCCGGTAATCACAATTTCTGGTATGGTCTTATATTTCATATTTGTTGATATTTTATTGGCAATGTTCGGCTTCGAGAATTTCCAAAACACCATTTTTCCCGATCATTTTAACGATATAATTTGATGTCGTTGAATTTACGGTGGCCACCGTGTCCTGAACGGTAGCTGGAAGGCTTTTCCCGCGATTATAGGCGTAATATCCCATGTTGTATCGCACGATTACCTTATCCATGCGTAACGCGCCATCCTGCTTAACGCTCTCATCCATGAGCTGCCCCAGGGCAATGGTGCCGATTAAAATATTCAGCTCCGGGTTCATTAGGTCGGATGAATAAATATACTGACCGGTTCCGAGTGACTTCATGGCAAATATATTGTCCAGCCTGGTGCCGATCCAGTTTCTTAAAATTGCCTGCTCGGTGGCACCAAGGCGTCCCTTTTTCCATTCACTGTAAATAGTGTCTGTAGCGCTGATGGTTCCTACCTGCATCAATCCGTAATTTGAACCGGATATTACATTTTGATTTCCGGCGCTTTCGATGAAAATAAATGAATAGATGATACTTTCGGCAACATTCGTTGCCATGGCGATATTACTGATCAATAAACCGTATTGAGTGCGTATCTGCGATATTTTTGCCCTTATCTGCTCGATCTCGCCAGTGGAATAAAACGCGTTTTCGATGGCCGGCAAAGAAATAGACATGCCGAGAAGTCCCGAAAGGCAATAGCTCGTTTCAAAACTCACGCTGCGGGTACTTTTTTCAAGTAACCCAACTTCCTGTGTCTTACTCCAGGCGTAATACAGGCCATATCCGATCGCGCCCAGGATGAGACTTAAACCGATTGCTTTTTTGGGTGTCATATCTTTATCCCCCTTTTTTTCAATATCAACAGCCTTAGTCTGGCTTTTGCTTTTGCTTTAAGTAATTCAAGCGACGCATTGACGACGGGCGGTTTTGCCTGATGTTGTTTTTCATCAAATTTTCGTTTCTCAAACTTATCCTTGTCTTTTGAAAATTCAGCTTCTGCCCTGACCGTTATCGGGTCTTTATTTGAATCGCCTGAACCGGTGGATACATTCAGGTCATAATCCTTTGGGTTAACCTTTACGCTCAGGGTAAATTTATCCTGTAGGATATCTATAGCCTTACCCATGTTCTCTGTTGTAAAATATGCGGTCATTTTATTGCCACGCTGCACAAATCCATCGTTTGTGTTCACGCAAAGACGCATTAAATCTAAATTTTTAAAAACCGGACCATAAACCCCAGACTTAGGTATTATCATCATAAATGGAGCCTGACGGTTTCGGTTAAAGTTATTGCTGTATACGTGGGGGTTTTCAAAAACAATACCATTTGTTGTGGCAATACTACCACCTTCGTTAATAGATAAAATAATACCTTTCGCTTTTTTTATCGGAATTGTAATAAACGATTCTCCGCGGTGATTTTCATTTGACCAGTTTTCCGGCATTAAAATGCCCTTTTTTATGCCCCCATCATTGGTTGTGTACGATATCAGGTTTCCTTTAAATGCAGGTGCTGCCTGGAGTATATTTCCGGTTACAATATACCTATGTTTACGGTTTACCGAACTTTTACCGATATACTGATCCCACTGCGAATAATAATTCTTTGTCATCCAGGGTGAGGTGGTTCCGCGGACCGCACGTAACTTTTCACCCTGATCCCCGCTGCATACCAGCGAAATGTATTTATGGCTGTCGCTCAGTGCGAATTTTGCCTTTACCGCAGATGGGGCAAATGGATTTGAACGCCCACGATCAATGGCGAACCCGAGAAATATGGATGGAACCTGAATCTCTCCCATATCGAAACTTGGAAACGGAAAAACATAGCCCTCGCCAATGGTAAAATATGAAAAGTGAGAATCCATGGTTTGAAAACGATTTCTGGAAACATCCTCTTCCTTTTCAATAGCCTTATCGCGGGCCTGCTCCAGGCTTTCGGTACGCTCGCGGATATACTGCTGCCGCATTGCGATATTACCGGGAGAATCCCCGTCAAACTTTTTATACCCTTTTTCTTCAACGATCGCGCTGATCAGCTTATCATACTTCTTGTATTGTACATCAATATCATCCTGTAATTTTTGCGATACAAATGATTTGTATTCATGCCTAATGCTATTCTTGATATCATCGGCGGTTTCTCCTTTGAGCGATTCACGAAGAATATTATCAAGCTCAATTTTGGTGAATGGCTTTTTTAGCACATTGCACATACATTTTTCCAGTACACTGTCGGTGCCAAAAATAGAATCCCCACCTTTACCAACGATCGCCGACTTAGCTTCGATTGTTTCGGCCTCCAGGTTCATTATTTCGACCTCCAGGTCATAGTCGCCTGTTTGCTTGAGGTATTCAATTTTATCATTATATGCCTGGATGATATCACTATAAAACAATTCCTGCTGGTCGGTTGGCAATACGGCAACACGACCTGACACCTTGGCCGCAATATTCTCTTTTATGTCCTTGCCGTCTTTATTGTCGCCATTTAGGTCCAGTGGATCATCCAGCTGGTCATTCAATTCCCTTTTCTCCATTAAATACTCATGCACTACCTGGTCGCCATATTTATTGAGAAAATCATCGACATTGACAACATTCTCACTTTGCTTTTGGTTTGATGTTGTATTTGCATCCAGGGATTTTAATTTTTTCTGCATCATCATCATCAAACGGCGCTCGGCAGGGATGGCACTGGAGACATAATCATAAATAGGTTTGTAAATCTGGCCTGTACGATTAATTCTCCCACGCTTCTGGACTTCCGTATTGATATTCAGCTCGGTCTGCAATATTATCATTACGCGCTGCTTTACCCTGTCGCGTGATACTTTATCGGTAATGATTGCGTGTGCTGATGCCCCGGTACTCCCGGATTGGTTTATCATTAAAGCATCCACGTCATTATTGTTAAACAAACGGAAAGCATCATTTGTATTCAGTCGTTTGCGCGAAAGTACAACCCCCGTAGTGCTATTTTCCTTAAACCGGATTTCCATTTTACGTCCGGTAACTTCCGCTACGGTGTAACCCGCTTTTTGAATTTTCTGAATGATCAAATCAATCGGAGATATTACAATACCGGTAGAAACCTTTTTAATCTCATCTGCAATGGCATAATAGGCGCTCTTTGCTTCCGGCGACAATTCAGAAAGCTCGAATTTTTTATATTCCGGTTTTCCGGCCTGGTCTTTTTCTGTATAACGTAAAACCCCATTAAGCCCGCGCATTAACACGGTTTTAAAATCTGCATTGATAACGTCGCCGTCCGATACTTCGTTACCACGCTCATTTTCCATTGTTTCGAGAAACGAACCCATGGTTGAAGAAAATGCGATAATCGGTTTTTTTCCTTCTTTCAAGCGGACAATTGCTCTGTCTGCCACGGCGCTGGCCTTTACGGCAAAAAGCATTTGATTGATTACGTTGAATACTTTTGAAAAGTACGGAGTGTTATCAACACCCCCTTTGGCAGTTCCGCCGCGCTCTTTGAGCTGTTTTCCTTCGGCTGCCAAAATGGTATCCATTTCTTCCACCACCTTTTCAACATGGTCCGCCTGAAAGGCAATTATCTGACGAATAATGCTGGTAATATTGTCACTGATGGCTTTGTGTTCCTGGTCGAGTTGGTCAAGGGTGATGTAATTTACTTCAACCCCGTCGAACGAACGTTCACGGCGCAACATCTGGCCTTCTGCCACTAATTGTGAACTTAATATTTCCTGCAACGCCACCCCGCCCCTGGTGATGGCTTCCACAAGACTTTCCTTCGACATATTTGCCTCACTCATGGCTGTTTTCATGGCATAAATGGGCATATTGTCCGGTCTTTTGGCAAAGGTAGCCGACAGGTAAACCACGCCCTTGCAGTCGCCGAGTATGTTTTGCATAAACTCCCCGGTATTGGATGACCCGGATGCATTATGAGCCTCGTCCATGATCAGGATATTTCCTTTGGCAATAGAGAGAAGGAAATCGCGCTTTAATTTACTCTTTGAGCTATTAAACTGACTATAAGTAGCAAGGACAACATCATATCCGGCAGGCATTTTACGGTGTTCCAAAATGCTTTTCAGCTCGGTAGGCGCGATACCTGTATATATAAGGTTCCCGTTTGAATCGGAGATGTTTGTTTTTGGCCCCTTGGCATTGATGATGAGCGGACGTAGTCTGTTTCCTTTTTCGTAATTGAAATCCTTGTTTTTTATCCTGGTGAAAATTTCCTCGTACTGATTTTCGGGATCATCCTTGTATTCATCATACGCGGCAGGTGAATTTCCATATTCTTCTTTTTCCTCATCCGACAATTTACTCCACAATTTGTAATTTATCTTTTTCAACAAAGGTGCCTCCCGCGAAAACTCCATGGCGACACCGTCATCCGATCCGATATCGATAATGTCGCGGTAAATGTCGCTGAACAAATTGGGCTTTTCACTGATAAAAATTGGCCTGTGTCCCGCCAGGCGACCATAGCGGATCATGGCAGCTGCTACCCTACCCTTCCCAATACCCGTCTGATCGCCAACAATCATCCCCTGTCCACGTACCTCGATGTTGTAAATTGCCATGGCCACGGCATCAACCTGCTCGGCGGCCAATGATTTACATAGCTGGTCTTTGGTGTATTTTAATTTTTTACAGACATAATCGGTAAGATTTCCGCCGATGGCTTCTTTTATTTTGCGAATTGAAATATGGGTTTCATAATCCATCGAGTCAGGGACGATCGTATCCAGGATGGTGCATGTTTCAGTGGCCGGGATATATGGTGAACCAAGACCGGAAGGCCTACCTTGGTTCCATTTAATCACTGCACTGGCAGGAAACTCAACAGGCTTGCCATATCCAACATGAGACTCATCAATAATTACCCCTGTAAAATATTCATGTTTGCCTTTGTCTCCCATATAGTTTGTCAACACCCAGAACGGCGTGCGGGTTCCGAAATCAATTTTTGCATAATACTGTTTTGGGCTTTGGGTTTTCATGGGGTAAATATTTTTTTATCGGTTTACTTTGATTAATTTTAATTATACCATTTGTCTACATAAATTCGATTCATCTGTATTTTTGTTAACATCATGTCTACATAAATTCGATTCATCTGTATTTTTGTTAACATCATGTATACGTAAATTCGATTCATCTGTATTTGTGTTGACATTTGTTACACCTTAATACGTGCATATGTATTAGGGTGAGACTTATCTTAGATACCTATCGCTTAAATAATAAATACAAACTACCAAATACAACAAGCCCGATAATGATGTTCTTTTGAGTAAGGATGTTATTAGTAGAAACATTTGACAATGCTGGCTGATATTCAAGGCCAAAATTTACCGTTACATCCCCTCCTCGTCCCTGGAATGGTATGGTCTTTTTTTTATAATTTGGGCATTCCGCTGTTAAATAACCATCAATATAAGTACCTGTTTGGTTTGGAAGTCTATAAGGTGCAGCTGTCGACCATGGTATTTGAAACTCCCCATAATTATTTGATATCGCACCTTTATAGGCACTATTCTTCTCCCCATTAATTGACGACAAATAAACTTGTGCGCCTACAATGCGTCCAGGTTGTAGGGGGCTTGGCATAACATCTAAATGGTAAACTATTCCCTTAATCATATATCCTCCTTTTTTTATCAACCATGTTAACTTAACGCGGTTGTAGTTTTTATACTTTCCTTTTCAATACCAGTAGTCTCAACCTGGCTTTTGCCTTGGCTTTTAACAAATCAAGATTACGGGATTGCGGCGGCTCCGGGGTGCTGAATAAATCAAATGACACTTCACGCTCAACCTGACCGGCCATTTTGTCCAACCGCTGCTTTTCTTCAATTTTGCGAAGAATAATTATGTTTATGTCGCTTATTTGCTTGCTGATACGATCAATTGCATCGAACATTCCCTCATTCTTTGCCCTGGCAACAAGTTCTTCCTTTTGTGATCGCTGGCGGGAAAGATCGGCAATTTCACGCTCAACCTCCTTTACCTGTTCGCGAATAGGATCGCTGTAAACATTCACGCTCGGCATGTTTGACAGGTTGAGCGGCTTGCTTGGATTAAAGTCGATGGTCATTACCTTTCGGTCAATCAGGTTATACAGGGTCTCCTTGGTTGTTTTCAAACCTATTGATCCGTTTTTATACAAATAGTCGAATATTTCTACCTCATGACTATCTGTGAGCTGCGGGTATATTCTTCGAAGATTTCCAACCCACTGAGCGTTACGTTTCAGGTATGGGAATGACTGCTCGCTTGCTGACGAAAGGTATTCGATAAATCTTCCGTTAATATTCAACAATGACAAGTCTTTTAAAAGGTTCAGATAACTTTCGGGCTTAAAATAGCGCAGAAGCTCTAATTTATTCATACCCTTATTCATCGCTTTTTTATATGCGAGAATATCGCTGACCATTCCCTCGGACTTGCCGGACCGATTACTTTCAATAACTGCATAATCAATTGCGTCGTCCTTGTCTCCGATAAATACCTTTACAGGCATCATTTTTAATGATTTATCGCCACGGTCGTATAACATCTGACTCGCCTGCCACCTGGAATGGCCAGAAATAACGACATATTTTCTGGCCAATTCATCATACCATACGATTATCGGGTCCTGGCTTTTATCAAAACCTTCTCCGATAATTTTATCAACAGTTTCATTGGCATAGGCACTTTGTCTGCCCTGGAATGTTTTTGGATCGGTAGTGATCTGGCTCCGGTCAATCTCCCGGACCGGCGAGAATCTCTCACGTCCTTTTGGATGTTCGATATTTTGATCAATATTTTCTGCCTTCAGCTGTTTTTCCGCTGCCTGTTCATTCATCATGGCAATATATTTTTGCTTCCTAACCTCAAATTCTGATGGAGGTCTTGGGCTTACGTAATTTTCAGGAATCAATGCAATGATCCTGGTCAATAACTCGTCGAATGAATCAATGACTATGTCGTCAGCTGTTTTTAAAGGAGCATTGCCCTCTATTTGTTTTTTACGACCTGAAATTAATATCAATCGCACATCAAATGAGGTTCCCTGTCTGCTATATAGTTTATGGCCGTCAAGGTTTAGAACATCATCAACATTATAGTGACTATATAGGTAATTAAAGAATATTCTGTTTTTACCTGCCTGGATGCGGTTTTTATCATCCCATGACGTGTGGCCGCCGATGATAATTGCCGCCCTTCCGGTATCCTTCATGGTGTCAAGTGCCCGCAGCGCCATAAGGTGATCAAGGGTATTAAACTCAAACTTGTCGTACTTTATGGGAACAATCAAACTACCAAATGGCGGATTAGTGATAACACCGTCAAATTTCTTTACGTAATCGACAAAAGGTGTAATTGCATTTTCGTTTGTGACGCGCAGATATCCTTGCGTTTTAAGGTTCTCAAGACGAATTTCGTCAATCTCATTCACAATCGTGTATTGCTTCTGAAATGCAATAGTTAACAATCCGTTTCCGGCAGACGGTTCAAAATACAATGTGTCCTTTGGCGGAAATTCAACATTTCCAGTAACGTATGTTCCGGCCAAAAAAGCAATAGGC
>JBAXFM010000177.1:0-10692 GCA_037139855.1 Bacteroidota bacterium | reverse complement strand
GTTGAACTTGTAAAACATCCTGATGAATTTTTTGTTGCAGTAAGCGCCACAATGAAACTGCCTGAAGCAGCCCAGTCGATCGTGATCGAGTTGGATCCCTGTCCCGTGGTAACTGTTCCGCTTGTTGGTGGAATGATGGTCCAGGTGAAAGTGCTAACAGGGTCAGCAGATGTTTGATAATCATGTGATTGCGATTGACATGCCGGACCGGTTGCCTCTGAAATGGTGGAAATGGGCAATGGGTTTACCGTTACGGTGACATTTTTTGCGGGAAATCCCGGGCAACCCAATCCGTTGATATAATTAACCTGAATCCAATGTGTTCCCGGAGTATTCCATGTGACAACGGCAGAATTATTGGTTGCTGATCCTCCTGAGGTGATCGAACCTCCTGAAATGGTCCAGTCATAATTCGACATCCCCGGTTCCGTCACATAAAGGTTTCCTGCAGAAGCTTCGCAAACAACATTTTGTCCTGTAAGTGTGGGTATGGGTCGCTGTTGTAAAATAACAGAATAAACCAGTGAGGTTTTCTGACATCCCGTTGCAATAATGGTTTCTGTAACTGTGAGCGTTCCAGGGGAGGCGGTATAAGGGCCCCAGGTTACCGTTACGGCATTAGTGTTGCCGTTGGTGACGGTAGAAGCGCCGGTTACATTCCAGGAATATGAATTTCCAATCACATTGGTCGTTGTATAAAGCAGGTTTGGTTGAAGTTCACATACTGTTGTCGGGAAAGTACTGCTTATTGACGGGGCCGGGAGCGGATTGACAAAGATGGTCGAATAGGAATCACCACCCGGACAGGTAAAACCTATGCCTCCCTGATAAGTGGGAGTAACCTTGTATTTTACATGACCTTGTACAGCGCCGGTCACGGTAAGAACCTGGGCTGGAATATTATCGGTGGTTCCGTTTAAAACCGGAGGGTTGATTCCAACAACCTCAACTGCCTGCCACACATAGGTTGTAGGAGAAACGTTTGGCGCAAAGGTTATTGCCTGACTGCTCGTCCCTGAGCAAATGGTCTGTCCGGTGGGATCAGATGGCGACAGGGCTACAGTGGGACTTGGATTTACAATGACCTGGTATTCGGCAGGATCTCCTGAACATGATATTCCGCCATTGGTATAAGTGGCGGTTACTTCATATTTTATCAATCCCGGCCCCAGCAAAGTACTGGCGATATTCTCTCCGGGGATGCTGTTTCCATTGTTTGGGGTGGTAAAACCGGTAATGCTGGTGGTTGGATTTGTCGGATCATAAGCAGCAGCAGTCCAGGCATAGGTAATCCCGGGAAGTGTTACGGTTGATTGCAGATTCACCAGGGCGGAGGATGTTCCCGAACAAATGGTTTGCGGGTTGGTTGGATTTGCAGGAAATACAACTCCGGGCTTTGGGTTCACCATAAGAAGGTAGGGAGGTAGTCCGGGATTGCTGCATCCATTGGCTGAAGGAATGATGGCAAAACTAACGGTAACCGGAGTGGTTCCTGTATTTTGAAATGTTTCGGCGATATTTCCGGTTCCATTAACAGTTGCCGGAATAATTCCGGTGCCTCCGGTGGCTATCCAGGAATAGGTTGTATTCTGCACACTCGAACCCAAAGTAATACTGGCCTGGGTATTGGAGCAAACCGTGAGACTGGCAGGCGATGTGGTCAGGTTTGGAATCGGGTAAATCGGGATGGGGTTTGACAATACAGGTGCAGCCGGCGAACAGCCAATAGCGGATGGAACGACAGAGAAAATGACATTTTCAATGGCAGTACCTGTGTTGGCAAAGACTTGTGCAATGTTTCACGTTCCGGAAATGGTTTGGGGATTCACATTGGACGAACTACCTGTTGCTGTCCAAATAAAAGTTGCCCCTGTAACATTGGAAGACAACTGGATGTTGAGGGCAATACCGGAACAACTTGATGGAGTGATGTAATTAAAAATAACATTGGGCATACCATTAACAGTAACGATCAGGGATGAAGCTGTTGATGCGGTGCAACCATTGGCATCCGTATAATTAACATACACTGTGTGGTTCCCTGGCGTAGTCCAGGTAAGGGTGATGGTGTTTTCATTTCCTCCTCCACTTTCAATGATGGCGCCAGATGAGATGGTCCATAAATAATTTGATTTTCCTGCTTCGGTTGAATAAACCTGACCTGAAGCTCCCTGACAAACGTTGGCATTCCCTGTAATTAAAGGGATCGGGCGTGGATGAACGGTAACTGGGAAAACAAAAGGAGTAGGGGAGGTACATCCGGTTGTTGGATTGGTGTAATTGACAGAAACGGTTTGCGCTCCAGTGAGATTCCATGTAACGGTCACAGAACTATTTGAGTTGCCTCCACCTCCGGTCACGAAGCCGCCGGCGGATACCGCCCAGATATAATTGGACTGCCCGGCCTGCGTGTTATAGGTAATGCCTGTGGCGCCTTGACACACAGAAGCATTTCCGGTAATGGTTGGAGAAGCGAATGGGTTTATCGTAACAGACAATGTTGAAACAGGACCGGTACCACACTCAAGGTTATACCCATGAACTGTGATCTGACCAGGCCCTGGAGGCGCAATTGCCGGAATGTTAATGGTGATCGTAGGTACAACCGTGGTGTCCACCCCACCCGGGAAGGTCCAGCAGTATTTCAGGGTGTTCGGGTCGGCCAGGACTGAATAAGTTGCAGAATTGCCCTGGCAGATCTGTGCCGGGCCAGTGATGGTACCCAGGGAAGCCGGAAGACGTTTTTCTGTGATGGAGGTTTGCGCAGAACTGGTACTCACGGCATACCACCAGGTGTTGATGGTACGATTGTTTCCAAAACCGTTTGGCGGATTATTCCACATATGACAACCCGGACTTGGTGAAACGGGCAGACAACCAGTAAGATTTGAAGTGCCGCTTACACCGGTGTCGTCCCAGTAAAAAAGCGGATCGGGCGGTGCCGGCACCATGGTAGGCCGGATGAGGTCAAGAAAGAAGCCGTTGTTGTTGAATTCCACATCGTACAAGGGTAAATGGGTCAAACCATTTACATAACTGATGTAGAACATAAATACTGTTCCATTCGGAATTGCATTTGGTGGAACTGCTCCGTCGTATCCGTCCCAATGAACGGTGTTTAACCCGGTAGTTACCGTTTGCGGAATAGTCCTGTCGACATAGGGCGCTCCCAGTGCGCCTAAAAGAAGTTTCAATTCAACATTTCCCGCTTTCGTGCATCCGAAAGTGAAATCGATGGTCCCGTCGCAATTCCTTACAGCGGTGATTGGGATAGAGCTGTCCAATCCACCAAGTACCCCGCTTGGATATGCAGGGTTATCAGGATCATTAAGAAAAATTTTGTATTCCGGGAAGGTATGCTCGTTTGCAACCGATTTTCTGGCTGTTGCCGCCGCCATGGGAGGGGAAGCATAACAGCCTGAATGATTGCAGGAAACAGTGAATGTGCCTGGAATAACACCGTTAAAGTCAATCTTGGTCACAATGCTGTCGGCCGAATAAACAAACATTTTTCCCCAATATTGGTTTGTACTTCCTGCGGTTGGATTTTCGCAGTATAGCTGCCATGCCTTTGACCATAAACGCCCGGGAAGGGAGGTCATTGTAGTGGTTTTAACCACGGTAACATCAAAGTTTTCCCAGGTTTTGAAAGTTTCCACTCCAAATCCGGTTTGCCACGTAATTTTAAAAGCAAGATAGTAATCCCCGTTCATGTCGGGCGTGCATCGCAACCCCCAGTAACCGGTCCCTGGGGAAACGACAGTAGGACCTGCAACAGCCTGTGCATAGGTGTCAATAAAGCCCCTGCCTGCTGCAGTAGGAACTGTGCCTGAAGTATCGATGACATCATCGGGTCGGTAAAACCTGAATTGGGTCACCCCAAGGTTATGTTTGGTGGTACCAAAACCAAAATAAATGGCCTCTGTATTATAATCCGAAATGTGGATGCAAAGTCGGTAATCGGCAGTGGCAGTTACCACACCGAATTTATTACGGGTTGTGTCAATGCACAACTCACCTTTGTGGGTCGAAAGCGGACGAAACTCCTTGGTCCCTTCAGCAAATGCAGAAGAAACAAACATCGAAAATAACAGAAGAAAAAGTATATTTTTACCTCGCATTACATTTTATGTGTACAAAAAACTGAATTCGAAAAACAATTCATAGCTTATACGTGGTTCAGGCTATAAAGTTACTGAAAAGCAGACACGGAAATTCAAAAAAGTTGCCTGAGGGAAAAATCGCGCCAGATGCCGGTTGACAGGTGATAAAAACAATCATAATCTTTCTCCATTTGGCAGGTGTAATAGTTCTTTCCAGATATCAGCAGCAATTATTTCCGGTGAACGGTTTCCGTCAGTAATAAATATCTTCTCCTGGTTTTTAAGTTTATCAAATGCTTCAAAGTATTTGTTTTTTACATTACGCAGATTTTCAATGGTTTCATAAAGTTCAAGTGAACTCCTGCCTTTACTGAGCCGGTTCATGCAGATTTCTGGCGGCATGTCAAGGTATATGTTCATATCGGGACGTAGCAGGTCGGCGCTTAACGAATGAGCCTGAATTACCCAGTCAATGGGAACATGAACTCCCTGATAGGCATAGGAAGAAAAATAATATCGGTCGGTGATGACCGTGTAACCCTCTTCAAGTTTTTTCAGCATGCCATTCGTTGTGTTCAGCAAGTGGTCAAGCCGGTCGGCGACAAAGAGACCGGCAATCGTTCGATGGTCGCCTTCAAGTTTATGGTTGAAAATATTCCGGATGATGGTGCCAATTGGGCTGTCGGTTGGCTCACAGGTGACATAAACCCGATGCCCTGCATTTTCGAGGTTTTCAGTCAACAGTTTCACCTGTGTGCTTTTTCCACTGCCATCGATGCCTTCAAAGGCGATAAACAGGTTTTTCTTCATATGGGGTATACTATGGGGCTAAAGAGCCCCGATGATTTCAATTTCCCAGGTTTGCAGTCAGCTAAAGCAGACTGCAATAAATACTTTCTGCGAATCTTTCTAAGAGGCATTTATTGCAACTTTTAGTCAGCTAAGGAGACTGCAATAAAGACATTCTGAGAATCTTTCAAAAAGACTTTTATTGCAGTTGGCTTCAGCCAACTGTAATGGATATGCATCACATCTTCCGGCTTTAGCCACATTAATTATCCACACAACACATCACCTAATCCCTAACACATCGCACCGGAAATGCATTCCCTTTACTGGACGGATACAACGAGGTACTTGGATTGAAAGAATTGATGCCATTGGTCACCACATTTCCTGACATGGTGGATGTTGAACTCCAGTATATTGTCCCCGAATTATTGCCCGATGTGAATTTCCAGCTGGTGTCAAGGTAATAAACACCGGATAGCAACCCATGAAACCCTTGCGGGGCAAACATATCCTTCATTCCGCCTCCTGCAACACCAGGTCCAAGGTAAAAGTTCTCAAGTTCTGTCCATTCCTGCTGAGAGGGCACGTGCCATCCCGGTGGACAAATCCCTTGCGCTGATTCAGATGCATTATAATTCATTACCTCCTGCCACTGATAATAGCCTCCTGTAGTAGTACATTGAGCAGAAATATTATTCAAACAATATTTTTCAATGAGACAATTGTCAGTTTGCGGCAGATTCGCATCGGAAAATACTCCGTAGTTAAGATTTTCGGCCATCCAGCATTTGGCAAAAGACCCGGAGCCCGCAAGGAAAGTCGCATAGGTTTTGCCGTCACGCACATCGGCAAGGGTTCCGGGACATGGCTGGGCCGCATTGGAAGGATAAACTTTGATCAGTTTTGTTGCCTCTCTGAAACAATTGTTTACATTGGTATACCGATAAGTGATTGTGTAGGGCGTGCCTCCTGCCGATCCAAAAACAGCATTGGTGGCCGGATCGAACACAAAGCTTCCGGGAGGACCTGGCGAAACCCCGGTTCCTGAATAGATTCCACCCGGTCCAAACGGATAGCCTCCGCAAAGTAGGACAGGGCGTGCATTCTTGGTGGTGAACAGATCTCCGCAATCGAGGTAGATCACGTTTGGTTTATAATCAATTTTCAGGTTGAGCTGAGGTGATTCCACTCCATCGCCACAGCCATTCTGACCTTTAACCTGGAGAGTGGCAGAGCCGGTGAAATTGTTATCCCAGTTGATATTCATGGCAGCGGTTGAACCGGAGATGGTTCCTGCTGTTGACGGAATAAGATTCCATATCCAGAATGTTGTTAAAGGGTCAATGTTTTGAACGGAATAGGGAATGTTTGATTCACCCTGACATACGGGAGTCGTGCCCAGGATATTCCCGGTTGCAAGAGGCAACGGTTTCAGTGTGACATTCAAGGTAGAGCGCCGCCCGTCACCGCAGGTAGGGTTATGGCCCTGAACGATAAACTGGCCACTCACTGCGCTTGTGTTAAAACCAGTCGTGATTGCATTGGTCCCTGCGCCAATGGTGATCGCACACCCTGAAGGTATTGTCCAGAGGTAGGTTGTGGCATATGGTATGACAGGGATGGAATATAAAATGCCACTTTGGCCCTGGCATACAGGGGTAGTTCCGCTGATGGTTCCCGCCGGAGCAGGTAACGGATTCACGGTAACTGCCAGCATGGATGACATGCCGTCGCCGCAATCGATGCTGTGCCCTTTAACGGTCAGGTTTCCTGAAAGTGCGGTTGAGTCAAAAGAGATGGTGATGCTATTGGTGCCAACGCCTGAGGTTATGACAGCCCCCGTTGGCAAAGTCCATAAATAGCTATTGGCTCCGGTGATGAGGGAAGTGCTGTAAACAACATTTTGCTGGCCCTGGCATACGGTTGTTGCTCCGGTAATTGGTCCGGCGGGTGTAGGAAAAAGCTTGACAATCAATGAGAAACCGCTGGTTGATCCGTCACCGCAGTTGTTGTGTCCTGTAACAGTGATCGGCCCTGATACAGCGGTTAGCCCGACATTCAAGGTCATGCTTGGGGTTCCCGCTCCTGAAACAATGGTAAACCCCGGGGGTAATGTCCACAGATAGGAGGTTGCATTGGTAATGGGAGGTACCGAAAATATCACGCCATTCTGGCCCTGGCAAACGTTAGCCGGCCCGGCGATTAACCCCGCTGATAAAGGCAGAGGGTCGACGGTGATGGGAAAACTAATCTCGGGTCCGATGCCGCAGGCGTTTGATCCATGAACTGTCAATGGACCTGAAATGGCTGAACCGGAAAAATTCAGGGTGATGCTTTTAGTCGTGCTGGTCCCGGTGGCTCCGGGTGGAAGCGTCCAGGCATAGGATGTTGCAAAATGAAGACTGTCAATGTTGTATGTAACGTTGTTTTGCCCCTGGCAAACAATGGCAGTGCCCGTGATTGCACTGTTGGCTTTTGGAAGCGAATCCACGTAGATCATCACCGTGTCTCTGGCAATGCACCCGTTGTTGTTGGTAACCCGCACCCAAACCTCACCCGGCTGGCCCGTGGTGAGTGTAGGACTCGTTGACATGGTGCTCCATAAATAGTTGACAAAGTTACCCGGTGTGAATGTGGTAGTGGTACCCTGGCAGATTGTACGGTTTGGTCCCAGGCTAACTGTTCCGTTCGGGTAATAATCGATGCGGATGGTGTCCATCAGAGAACAAAAATCTCCGTTGGTCTGGCAGGCATAATAGCCGCTGTCCTTGACCGTGTAGGTGCGATTTGTTCCAACCTGGGTCCATAATCCGCCTATCAGTTTTTTCCAATCATAGGATGAACGGTAAGGTCCTCCGTCGAGGATCAGGCTGTCACCCGGGCACATGCTGGAGTTTGCGCCAAGATAAAGGGTGCTGAAGTCCGAAAAATAGCCATATTCAGAACTTGCGGCGACATTATTCAATATTCCCAGGTGGAATTTTCCATTGGTGTTTTCCAGCAGGTTTGCGCCAACCGGAACCTGTGCGGTGGTGAGGTTGTTTTGCCGGTAATACATCCAGTTGCCTGATGTACCTGGCACAGGATTGAAATTCGCGGCTGAAATAGTCGTTGCATTACCGTTAAGAATAAAAAAACCTTCATTCCCGCTTCGTGTCAGAATCAACAGGGCAAATGCGCTCGTACTTGACCGGTTAAAACCTATTTTTCGTGATCCGGTACATGAATCCTGCGGAAGAATTGATGCGCCAGCTTCACCCGGGTGACCAGATAAATGATAGACATACACAGGCTTGGTTGCTTTAATACAGGCTGTATTGGTCGTGTTCGGAATGGCATAATCGAATTGCTGACCGATGTTGATGGTTCCGATGGGTACCGGGTTTCCGTCCATCATGATATCGGTGGCATCCTGCGTGGCAGTGATATAGGCACGTTCATCATCATTGCCGGGTGGATTATTATCAGCAAAACCTTTAATGACAATGTATTCCCATCCCAGTAAATTAATCGGAATGATCTGGTCCCCGATGATATCCCATCCCCCGGTAATGATCGAATCATCGCTGATGGTAATGGCGATGGGTTTGTCCGACACAACGTGCGACCCGGCCAATGATGCGCTGGCAGTCGTGATCAGGGTTCGTGCTGAGTAGGTTTGACCTTTATGAAGCGTTATCACGAAGGGAACATTGGCTGCATGACCGACAATGGCGATGGATGGTGTGATCGTAATGGTTGTTGTATCCTGCGTTGCCACAATGTCAAATGCTTCACTGCCGTCATTTGTTTGATTGGCATAATCGGTTTGGCCTGAAATGAAAAATTCAGTTCCGACGCCGTTCTTTCCTTTGAAGGGAAAAATTGCAGGATTGCTTCCATTATTAATCTCGTAGTAGGCAGTTACGTAATTGTCGGAGGTAAGCAGCAGCCCTTTGTTTAAAACCCGGTCGGCAGGTCGGTTTTCAATGCTGTCGAGCCAGGTGGTATTGCCGGCTATCACATCCAGTTGAATTGATATGGTTGAATTTGCAGGAATGGTACTGATCACGGGTACAAATTTATTGTTTGCCGGCATCCGCAGGTTGATATTTGCAGGATCGTCCATTGTCGAAATGCGGATAAATACCGGACGGTCTCCATGATTTGAGGAGGCTTCGGGCCCTACAAACCAGAATTCTTTGTCAATTTGAGAATAACCTGGAAAGTAAGCAGTAAGCAGAATCAGCAGAAAAAATATTTTATTCAACCGCACCGTAGGATTCATTTTAATTCCGTAAAATTACAAAAAATACCGGTCCGGCCAACCTAACATCGTGAGAGAATGATGGATGTTATCCACAAAGCCGGTATTACCTGATATGACAAGCAAAATTTTCTAAATCGCCAATATGCGCAGAGAAACTGATTTCATCGGAGAAATGGAAATTCCTGATGATGCACTGTATGGAATTCATGCGGCCAGAGCCTTTAAAAACTTCCCCGATGCCACCCCTTTTCATGTGGAATGGTATAAATCCATGGGTTTGGTTAAAAAAGCCTGCTATCAAACCGCAGAAGCCTATGAGAAAGCGATGCTGGAAAAGTATGGCAAACCCTCCGGTTTTCAAAATTCCGGTCATCCTGACGACAGCCATTACCGATATCTGATCCATGCCGCCTCCGAGGTTGCCGAAGGAGACCATTTCAACGATTTCATCGTTCCTGCCATTTCCGGTGGCGCCGGTACCAGCATTAACATGAATGTCAATGAAATTATTGCCAATGCAGCTTTGCTGAATATGGGAGAAAAGCCCGGAAGTTATCAGATCATCGACCCCATCGAACATGCCAACGTTTTTCAGTCAACCAACGATGTGGTGCCAACCGCACTGAAAGTGGCCACCATGTTTTTACTGCAGGACCTTGAAAAAGCAATCAACTCCTTGCGTTTTGTCGTGGAGCAGATTGAAACATCCCATCAAAATGATCTCCGTATTGGCTATACCCAAATGCAGGAGGCCGTGCCTACCTCTTTCGGGAAACTTTTCAGTACATACAGCGAAGCGCTTTCCCGCGATTGGTGGCGTGTTTCAAAATGTTTCGAACGGATTAAAATGGTCAACCTTGGTGGCAGCGCCATTGGAACAGGGATGGCCGTACCCCGGTATTTTATCATGGAAGCCATCGGACACCTCCAGCAACTCACTGGCTTGCCGGTTACCCGCAGCGAAAACCTGGCTGATGCTACCTCAAACCTCGATTCGTTTGTGGAAGTTCACGCCACCATCAAAGCCCACGCCGTAAACCTGGAAAAAATGGTCTCCGACATCCGCCTCCTTGCCTCCGACCTCACATCAATTTCAATTCCCATCAGCCTGCAATCCCCAATCGTAAATCGTAAATCGCCAATCGTAAATCCTCCCTCTGCCTCCGTCATTCGTCATTCGTCACTCGTCATTCCCCAATGCCAAACCGGCAGTTCCATCATGCCCGGAAAAGTCAACCCGGTGATTCCCGAGTTTGTCATCAGCGCAGCCCATCGCATTTATGCAAACGATCAGCTCATCAGTTCGCTTTGTGCGCAAGGGTGCCTCGAACTCAATGCCTACCTGCCTGCTATTGGACATGCCATGCTTGACAGTATCAAACTCCTCATTGCCTGTGATTCTACCTTGCAGAAAAATCTCATGGAAGGATTGCTGGTCTCAGCTGAAAACAGCAAGGCGATACTTTTCCGGAGCCCGTCGATCACCATGGCGCTGCTGCCTGTGCTTGGGTATCACAAAGCATCTGAACTGGCAAAATACATGAAAAT
>JBAXFM010000176.1:0-10697 GCA_037139855.1 Bacteroidota bacterium | reverse complement strand
CTTCTCAAACACCTGATCCTTCAACTGCACGAAGGCGTGGCGCCGGATGCAGTGCGGGCACGCATGATCGAACTATTGACAAAAATACCTTACGGCGAAGTGGTAGAGGTGGAACAGGAGCTGATCAGCGAAGGGTTGCCCGAGTCGGAAGTTCTCCGGCTTTGCGACATTCACAGTCAGGCGCTGGAGGGTCATATCGACCTTTCAGGAATGAAAATTGTGGCGCCCGGCCATCCTGTTGATACGTTTAAAAGAGAAAACCGCGCGTTGGAGAAAGTGGTCAAAGAACTTCGCGAACTCTTCAAACAGGCTGAAACAGAACTATCCGGTGTGGAAAACGAGAAATATCTCAACACCGTGAAAGGTCTTTTCAACAACCTGATGGATGTTGACAAGCATTACCGCCGCAAGGAAAATCTGCTGTTTCCCTTCCTGGAGAAATATGGAATTACCGGTCCGCCCAAAGTGATGTGGGGCAAACATGATGAAACCCGCGATCTGCTGAAGAATGCGGTCAATGTTCTCAACATGCCTGGCGACTTTACCCCGGAGATGATGCAGATGAAGGTGGAACTCCATCTGATTCCGGCTGTAAAAGCCATTACCGACATGATTATGAAGGAGGAGGAAATTCTTTTACCGATGGCCCTTGATAAACTGACGGAGACCGACTGGTACGATATTTACAGGCAAACCAATGAAATAGGATACTGCCTGTATGATCCGGCCATCACCTGGAAGCCTCAGGGCGTTGATATAATGGAAGAAACTTCAGCCGAAGAAGGAACCATCAATCTCCCCAGTGGAAAATTCACTTCCGAAGAACTCCTGGCGATTTTGAACACCCTGCCTGCTGACATCACCTTTGTCGACCGGAACGACAAGGTTAAATATTTTTCACAGGGGAAAGAGCGCATTTTCGACCGGAACCGGGCCATCCTGGGGCGAGATGTCCGAATGTGCCATCCACCGTCAAGTGTCCACATTGTTGACCAGATTGTAGCGGATTTCAAGAGCGGCAAAGCCGACAGCGCTCCCTTCTGGATTCAGATGGGCGGAAAGTTTATCCACATCGAATATTTTGCCCTCCGCAATGAATCGGGTGAATACCTGGGAACCATGGAAATGTCGCAGGAACTGACGGAAAAACGCAAAATCAGTGGTGATCAAAGACTGTTATCTTATCGCAAATAACCCCAGGCTTCAGCCTGGTGATAAAAAGAAGGAAAAAAATGAATACACCTGAATGGGTCAAAAAAGAGAATATTAAAATCACCCTGGATGCAAGGCCGTTGCTGGCTCAGGGCATTCATCCGCTGGAGCAGGTTCAGCAGGAATGTGCTGCATTGCAACCGGGAGAAATCTTTGAAATCATCACCCCATTTCCTCCCGCTCCCATGATTGAAAAAATGGCGGCAGCTGGGTTTGAAACTTATTCCGAATCAGGAGGGGATGGAATGTTCCACACTTTTTTTTCAAATATACAGTGAACTGGTGAAAAAAAAGAACATTGAAGTTTTTTCGGAAATATCATAAATGGTTCAGCCTTTTTACAACAGTTTTCATCCTGCTTTTTTCGGTTTCGGGAATTGTACTGAACCACCGGGAGTTGCTTTCGGGTGCAGACGTAAACCGTAAATTATTACCTCCGGGTTACAGGTATAACAACTGGAATCTTGCCGCGGTAAAAGGGTCGGTTAAGGCTGGCGGCGACAGCATACTTATTTACGGCAACATCGGAATTTGGCTGACCAACAGCGGGTTCAGATCATTTCAGAACCTGAATGCCGGATTCCCTGACGGAATCGACAACCGCAAAATCAATTCATTGTCATGGTCGCCGGTGTCGGGTCTTTTTGCAGGAACCTTGTTCGGGCTTTACCGTTTTCACAATGGTGTTTGGCAAAATGTTAAACTTCCGGTTAATAGTGCACGCGTGGTAAAAGTTCTTCAGCAGGGCGACAGTTTGCTGGTGATGACCCGTTCGAATCTTTACTATTCGACCAGCGCTTCCGGATTTCTGCGTTTTCATGAAATCTGCGTTCCAAAAGGTGAGGACAACGACGGTAAAGTGGGTCTTTTCAAAACCTTTTGGGTAATTCACAGCGGAGAGATTTATGGCTTTGCCGGAAAGTTAATCGTGGATGGGGTGGGAATCGTTTTCATCATTCTTTGCATCACCGGGTTAATCTATTTCTTCGTTCCGTACCGGTTGAAAACGATGAAGAATGAACTGAAGCGGTCAAAACTAAAACATTTCAACAGGGCCTCTCTGAAATGGCACAATTTAATTGGATTATGGGCTATTCTGATGCTGATGCTCAATAACTCCACCGGGATGTTTCTCCGGCCACCGTTGCTCATTCCCATCGCAACGGCGAGAGTTACAAAGTTGAAATATACAGAACTTGATAATCCGAATCCGTGGTTCGACCGGTTTCGTGATTTGCTTTATGATGAAGCTTTAGGGCGTTACCTTATTGCAACCAGTGAAGGCGTTTATTATTCCGATGACCGTTTCGGCAGTGAACTGAAGAAATATCCCATTCAGCCTCCGGTAAGCGTGATGGGAATCAACGTTCTTGAGAAAATAAGTCCCGGCCGGTACCTGGTAGGGTCATTCAGCGGCATCTTTGAATGGGAACCGGCTACCGGTCACACCATCGATTGCATCACCCGGAACGAATATCACGATACCGGTCAAAGCGGGCCACCGTTTGGAAGTGTGACCGTGGCCGGTTATCTCCGGTGCAACGACACCACCCGTCTTATTTTTGATTATGCAAATGGTGTGTTCCCGCTGGAAGGGAAAAACCCTTTGCCATGTATTCCGGCATCAATTGTGGCTGCCAGTCCCATGTCACTCTGGAATACTTCCCTGGAAATTCACACCGGGCGTATTTTTGAACCCATCCTTGGACCGTTTTATATTCTTGTAGTTCCCCTGGTCGGTCTGGCCACACTTTTTATCCTCATCACTGGATTTTTCTCCTGGTGGCTGGCAAAGCGGCGCAAATTTCCCTACCTTTGACCCGTGAAAAAACAGATCCTGACATTTCTGCTGATATTCTTTTCGGGCATAACCTGCTTTTCGCAGAGTTTCAGCCTTGCTGACGATTTTAAGTCGCTTGTCAACGGATCAGAAGTATTTCAATCGGGCCCATCCGATACCCTCCAGCTGATTACATGGCTTCATCTGACTAATAAAAGCGGCAGTTCCTGTGAAGTGCTGATGAAGAAAGAGGAACTGCAAATGCTTCCCGGCGGGAGTTCATCCATTTGCTGGGGTGGTTACTGCTATGGCCCCGAGATGACGGTTTCAACTTTCCCGCTCTCCATGCTTCCCGGTGAAACTGTTTCAGGATGCTTTGGTCATTTCGGTCCAAACGGATGCAGAGGGGAGAGTGTGGTGCGCTGGGTCTTTTTTAACCAGGCCAACCCTTCTGACTCCGTAAGTGTAACCGTCCATTATTCCACATTCCCCTCTGCCACAGAACCAATTCCAAACCGGCAGTCGTCGCTCACTTTCGGAGGACCCATTCCTGCAGATCATCAAATAGTGGTCAGGCATTCACTCCCACCGGGATGTCAGGGCCGTATTGACCTTCGCAACCAGGCCGGAAAAATTATTTCGGCGAGTGAACCTGTTTCCTTATCCGGATCGGTAAAATTCCTGATCGAAAACCTGCCAGCGGGGATATATTTCTGTACCCTTTGGATGGAGGAAAAACCCATTGTTACCCGGAAAGCAGTTGTCATTCATTGAGATTCTCACCGAAGATTTAATTTTATCATCATGGTATATTATCTGAAACTCTATTTTTCCACCCTGGCCGTTTTTTTCGCGGTCGACATGCTTTGGCTTGGAGTGATCTCCCGCACCTTCTACAAAAAACATCTCGGCTACCTCATGACGCCTGATGTAAACTGGTACGCCGCCCTGATTTTCTACTTCCTGTTTATTGTCGGAGTCCTCGTCTTTGTCGTACTTCCAGGATTAAAAGAAAACGCTTTACCTGTGACGCTGATCAAAGCCGCGCTTTTCGGCCTGATCACTTACGCCACCTATGATCTGACCAATCTGGCCACGGTTAAAGACTGGCCGCTGATCATCACCATTGTCGACCTCCTCTGGGGAATGGTGTTAACAACCATCGTAAGCGCCGCCGGATTTTTTATCGGGAAATGGATGGCTTGAAAACCGATGATCATGCAATCCTGCTGATCACCCACCACCGCCAGTTCGGGACCATGGCCGCTCCCTGGGAAGTTTCGCGGGATGCGGCAGGTTGGTTTGTATTGCAAAACCGTCTTCACTGGTCGGTGGATGATGGTTCAATGCCGGAAAAACAACAGGCTTATAACGAAATCATCACCCTTTCCCAAACGATCTCGGATGCAGAAATTCACCGGCAATTCAGCCGGAAAAGAGTTTCATTGAAAGAATTTTTAGCCGGGGTCCCTGAAGAACTATTGCTGTTGCAAATCCGCCCGCTGATCGACCGGCAGATCGATAAAATTCTCCGGATCGCCCTTCGGCATGATATTCCGTTGTTTGAACATGAGGGGTCTTCAAGGGTTTACTATAAAAACCGCCTGTTGGTCAGCCCCGAATCAGCCGAACCCTGGTTTTGTTTTACGAAAACCGCAGCCGGGTCAAACTATGTGCTGGAACTTTTTCAACACGAAAAGAAGATCAGGCTGAAATCGCCTGGCAACAAAATCATATCCCGCAGTCCTTGCTGGTTCAGGGCAGAAAACAGGTTGCTCCATTTCCCGGAAGGTTTTGACGGTAAGAAAATCGAACCCTTTCTGACCAAAGACGCGATCCTGATTCCGGCTACCGCCGAAAAGAAATACTTTGAAACTTTCATCACGAAGACCTTGAAAACCGGCCAGGTGAAAGCCACTGGTTTTAAGGTTCAGACGCTTCATCCAATGCGCCGGATGGAACTGTCTGCCGAATTGGACTGGCAGGGAAAAGCCATCCTGGTGATTTATTTCCGTTATGGCGAAAAGCGGATCATGGCCGGGAAACCGCAAAAAGTCTTTATCGACCTTAAGATGGACGCAGATGAGGTGGTGTTTTATAAAACCGAACGCGATACTGCATGGGAAGCAGGGATGATCTCCGGCTGCCTTTCATTGGGACTGATCAAACCCAATGAAAACACCATGATGCTGTCTGGCGCTACCGGAATAGGTAATCTTGATCTGTACCAGCTTGTCGAATGGTTGAACGCAAATTCAGTGGTTTTAATGGAGCAAGGCATCGAAATAACGACCGACCGGGCGCCGGTTAACTTTTTTACCGGAAACGTTTCCTCCGAAATCCGTGTTGAACCCGGTGAAGACTGGTTTGATGTGAAAGCGGTGGTATATTTCGGCGCCCTGGCAGTTCCTTTTATTCAGCTGAGACAGTTTCTTCTGGATGGGATCCGTGAATTTCCGATCCCCGGAGGAGAGATTGTCGTACTGCCCTGGGAGTGGTTCACCCGTTACAGCGACCTGCTCTATTTTTCCGGAGTTGTTGACAATCATTTAAGGCTACCACTGCATCATGTTCAGCTGATCAGAGACCTTGGATCTCTTGAAAATGAAACTATTTCGGAACGATTACGGCAATTGGATCCTGATCTGGCGGTACCTGCCATGGTTCCTGACACCCTGCATGCCATTTTGCGACCCTATCAGGCAGAGGGATTGCAATGGCTGAGGTTTTTACACGACAACAGGTTCGGAGGCTGTCTGGCCGACGATATGGGCCTTGGAAAGACCATTCAGACGTTGGCGCTGTTGCTCTCGTGCTACGCTTCGCCACATGCCACCTCGCTCATCGTTATGCCGTCATCTCTGATCCACAACTGGCGGAATGAAATCAGGCGGTTTGCGCCTTCGCTTTCGTTTTTGGAACATACCGGGATGCACCGGATGACCTCCACTCGTTTTTTCGGAACCTCAGATTTGATACTGACCACCTACGGAACACTGCGCAACGACCTGGATCTTTTCCTGCAATACCGGTTTCACTACATCGTACTCGACGAAAGCCAGGTAATCAAAAACCCCCTTGCACTCACCAGCCGGGCAGTTTTCCGGTTGAAATCGGAGCATCGTCTGGTACTGACGGGTACACCCATCGAAAACTCGCTCACCGACCTCTGGTCACAATTTGAATTCCTCAATCCCGGCCTGCTTGGCCCCCTGGCGGGTTTTCAGAGAAGGTATGTTCCGAGGAGGCCCGAACCCAAAACCGATGATCCTGAAGTATCTGCTGATAAAATTGAACCGGAGACCAACAACAAAGTCTCAGATCGTTTAAAGCATCTGGTTGCGCCCTTTATTTTACGCAGAACCAAACTGGAAGCAGAGCCCGACCTGCCCTCCCTGACCATTGAGGAGTGGTATTGCGAAATGACGGCTGAGCAGCGCTCCCGCTATGAAACAGAGAAATCGGCGGTGAGAAACGAAGTTTTCCGGCAAATCGAATCCGGCCGGTCGTCGGAAACCTCCCTGATGGTTTTAAAAGCGCTGATCCGGTTGCGGCAAATGGCCAACCATCCATCGTTGGCCGATCCGGAATATCAATCCGGCAGTGGAAAATTTGAAGAGATCATCCGCGTGGCGCAAACCCTGCGCGAAGAAGGCCACAAAACACTTGTTTTCTCCTCTTTTGTAAAACATCTGCAACTGGTGTCGAGCTATTTCGATAACGAAGGCATCCCCTATTCCCTGCTCACCGGCGCCACAACCAACCGGGAAAAAGTTGTCAAACAATTCCAGGAAGACCCGGCCCATCAGTTTTTTCTCATTTCGCTGAAAGCCGGCGGGAAAGGGTTAAACCTCACCGAAGCCGGCTATGTGATGCTCCTCGACCCCTGGTGGAATCCGGCGGCGGAGATGCAGGCCATCAGCCGCGCCCACCGCATCGGCCAGGATAAAAAGGTGATTGCCTACAAATTCATCACCTCCGGCACCATCGAAGAAAAAATGCTTGTGTTACAGCAACGCAAACAAACCCTCTCCGACACCTTCCTTCCCTCCGGAAACCCGCTGAAAGATATGTCGAGGGAGGAAATGGAAGAGCTGTTTGGGTAGGGTATCGTAATTATTTTATTTTTTTTTCTTTTTCCAAATTTAATATCCATCTTTGTATTTGGGAAAAAGTTACGGCCTTTAAAAACAAATAATTATGACGACTCTTTACAAAAACCTTCTGATGAAGGCATCCATGTTTATGGGTTTTTTGTTCTTCCTGCTTGCATTGTCATACAATGTCAAAGCACAAACTGCTGATCCAAACCCTGTTTGTTTTGGCGGGGATATCAATTTCAAATGTGCCGGATTAGATGGTTGCGATATGCCTGGTTCAACCTATACGTGGACCGACCTGGCCGGCTGGTCTTCCAATGACAAAAATCCGGTAATACACCCTTGGGAGTCGTCATTTTATCACTCCGGAAAATATTACCTTACTGTTCAGTACACGGGAGGTGGTTTAACTTCAGGTTATGTGTACATTCAATTTCTTGATGCAATTATTATTAGCGGGGTTGTAACACCCATAGGTTGCAACGGTGGAAGTACCGGTGCGATAACGATTGATGTCTCAGGTGGATCAGGTATTTACACCGGCTATATCTGGAGTAGCGGGCAAACCACGAAGAACATTGCCGGACTTTCATCTGGAACATATACTGTTACGGTTTCCGATGATGCAGGCTGTTCGCAGGCAAGTGCGCCTTTTACTATTGCAAACACTACAATAATCGGAATCAGTTCTTTCAAAAAAGATGTTACCTGTTCCGGAAACTCCAACGGCTATATTAATCTGACGGTTTCGGGCGGTGTTTCTCCATACTCCTATATCTGGAGCAATGGCCATACGGCTACTGGCGCAACTGACGGAATTAGCGGTCTTAATTCTGGACCTTATACCGTTACAGTCACTGACGGACACGCCTGCACCAAAACAGAAACCTATACAATTACAACTCCTTCCGCATTAATAATTACCCCATTGATTACCCATATCAAGTGTTCAGGCGAATCTACGGGGAAAATTGACCTGACAGTCAATGGGGGTACCACCGCATATAAATACTTGTGGTCTACCAATGTACCTGGGGGTTTAGCACAGCGAACCACCGCTCACATTATGGGATTGGGCGCTTCCACTTACACTGTTACTGTTACAGATGCTCATACTTGTATTGCAACCGGCATTTATACAATAACTCAGCCTGCCAGCCTTTTCGGTAATGGTGTTGTCTCAAATCCGAAATGTTTTGGTGGATCTGATGGTGCTGCAACAATTTCAGGTATAGGAGGAACGCCACCATACTATTATACCTGGAGTACCGGTTCACACGAACAGTTGATCACTGGCCTTTCGGCAGGTCGTTACAATGTTAACATCGCTGATGCCAATAATTGCCTTCTCTTAACATGGGAGGATGTTATACAACCATCTGATCTCAGCCTCACGGGAACACCTGTCGCCGTAAGTTGTCAAGGTAGCGGCAATGGCAAAATTACCACGACTGTTTCCGGCGGATCCGGTGGAAATACAACCTATTTGTGGAATAATAGTCAAACAGGGTCAACTGCAACCAACCTTACGGCCGGAACTTATACAGTAACTGTTACAAACATAGCCGGCTGTAGCAAAAACAAGAGTTTTACCATAACAGAAAATCCAGCAATCACCATTGCCACGGTTGCGATTACACATGCAAAATGTTCCAACAGCAACGACGGGTCAATCCAGCTAATGTTAGCGGGAGGTGTTACTCCCTATACCTATCTGTGGAACAATGGACAAACTGGCAGTACGGCAATTAATCTGACATCCGGGGCTTATACTGTGACCATTACAGATGCCGGTCCATGCACCAAAGTTGGCAGTTGGCGGGTAAATGCTCCTTCCGCATTGTCGATCGCCGGTTTGATAACCACTGTTTTGTGCAATGGGAATAACGATGGTAAGATTGATATAACCGTTAATGGCGGTACTTCCAACTATTCGTACAACTGGAATGCCTCTGGCGCTCAGGGGCAGGGTACGCCCCATGTTTCAGGACTATTTGCCGGCACATATACCGTGACTGTAACAGATAATAATTTGTGTACTAAAATTCAGAGCTGGTATATAACTCAACCAACTGCCATGTCTGTTAGTACAACGATAGGCCCCCTTACCTGTTACGGTGGCAGCAACGGCATCATTTCTGTTTCAGCGATTGGCGGAACTCCTCCATATACCTATATTTGGAACAACGGTTTCACTACACAAACAATTAATGGGCTTAATGCTGGTCGTTACATGGTTACCGTCACGGATGCCAATTACTGTTTGAACATTTTATGGATGGATATCAACCAGCCATCTGATATAACCATCACCGGCACACCTGTTAAAACCACATGCCCGGGAAGCAGCAATGGACAGATCAGCACCATTGTTTCAGGTGGATCAGGTGGCGCATTAACCTTCCTTTGGAATAACGGCCAAACCGGATCTACCGCGATCAATCTTTCAGTTGGCGTTTATACGGTTACGGTTACGAACATTGCCGGCTGTAAAGCTTCGTCCCTGCCTATATCCGTTGGCGCCGCCAACCTGTTGCCCGGACCAGGCGGAGCGATTTCAGGGCCTGTTTTCGTTGCACCCGGTCAATCATTGGTTGCCTACACGACAGCGCCAATTGCAAATGCCGGATCATATATCTGGAGTCTTCCTCCGGGCGCAACCCTGGCGCCAGGTTCATTTGAAAACAACATTCTGGTTAACTTTTCAAATTCAGCATCTTCAGGAAATATGAGTGTTTCAGCCAACAATGTTTGCGGAGATGGTTTGCCTTCCCCAAACCTTGCGGTCACAATTGTACAAACCAACCTTAATTTACAAAACATATCCATTGGCCCAGGAAACGCCTGTTACAATGCCTTCCAAACGATTTATGTGGCCGGAGGAAGTTCGACTTTTACTGTGAACGGAGGGGGATCCGCCACAATGATCGCAGGACTGAATATCGTTTATCAGCCTGGAACTACCGTAAACTCCGGGGGGTATATGCATGGGTATATTGCGACCAACGGCCAGTACTGCACTACCCCGTTCAACCCGGTTGTAAACAAATCGGTATTGACCGGAACTTTGCAAACAACCGCTCCGGAGATGACAAAAAATCAGACTGTGCGCATTTACCCGAATCCGGCAACCGGTTCATTTACCCTTGAGCTAACAGCAGCATCAGGGATGAGAAAAGTCGAGATCTTCGGCATGAACGGAATAATGGTTCTTTCTGAAACATTGACTGATGAGCCTAAACATACTTTTTCTGGTGAAAGTCTTTGCCCGGGAGTATACATTATTCATGTAACAACCGGATCAACCAATGAGATGGTGAAATTGGTCAGGTTGTAAGGTAACTTTGACTATATTTGTAATTTGTAACAACATATAGGTATGACTTATACGGTAACAATTGATGATAAATCTGAAAAAGCACAGAGCATTGTCAATATGCTTAGAGAACTTTCAAAAGATTATCAATTTTTAAAGGTTTATGAAAATATTTCTGACTTGTCGGATGAACTTCAAAAAGAATTGGAAATACGTTTGGCTTATGTAATCAAGAATCCTGAAACGGGCAAATCTTGGGTAGAGGTTAAAAACTCATTTCCAACATGAA